>JBBSGN010000183.1:0-6035 GCA_038254085.1 Chloroflexia bacterium
GGATGTTCTTCTTGGTGGCGTCCGCCAATCCCGGTATCAGGTTGAGAGAAGTTATGGGCGATACCATAATGGCGTCGTAACCCTTGGCGAGACTCTGCTGCAGCAAACTGAGCTGCTGGTCGGTATCCTGTTCCGTAGGCACCGACACCGTGTCTATGGTCACGCCCTTATCGGCTGCCGCCTTGTCATAGCCGGTTTTCATAGCCTGCCAGTATTCGTTCGAAAGGGTCTTGACGACGGCCAACAGCTTGTAGGGCTTGTCCGACTTGAGAGCCTCAATCTGGTCTACCGACATACCGTTGTATGTACCGGCTCCGCCGCCCGAACCCGCGGCCGGGGTTGCCCCGCCCGACGTTCCGCTGGCTTCCACGTCGGTCTTGGTGAGAAGCTTGATAGGTGAAGGCACGAAGCCAGTGACCGGTTTACCCTGTAGAGCAAGAATAGCAAGCCCTGTGGCTATCTGACCTTCCTGCTCGGGATACTGGGCAACCGTGCCCGCCATTTCGCCCGACTTGATGGTGGCGAGGGCCTCCGGGATAGCATCCGTACCCAGCACGATTACCTTGCCCTGCTTGCCGGCTGCTTTCACAGCCTCCACAACGCCCAGAGCCATCGTGTCGTTGCAGGCATATATAGCTGCTACGTCGGGATTGGATTGCAATATGTTGGTGGCAACATTCAACGCTTTTGCGCGGTCCCAGTCCGCAGGCTGGCTGGCCACGACGGTGAAACCGGACGCGCCCTGGATGGTGCTTACGAAACCATCATGGCGGTCCTGCCCGGAGGGGTTGCCCGCCTTGCCTTCGATAACCGCTACCTTGCCGCCACCCTTCACGTTATCAATGACGTACTTGGCTGCCAACGCGCCTGCCTGCTTATTGTCAGAGGCGATAACTGAAGTGATCTTTACGCCTGCAGCCTGGGCGGCTGTAGGGTCAACTTTCTCGTCAACGTTGATGATGGGGATGTTCTTCTTGGTGGCGTCCGCCAATCCCGGTATCAAGTTGAGCGCCGTGATAGGAGACACCATGATGGCGTCGTAGCCCTTAGCCAGGCTTTGCTGGAGCAGGCTCAATTGCTGGTCAGTATCCTGCTCGGTGGGGACGGAAACGGTGTCTATTGTCACACCGGCACGGGCCGCTGCCTTGTCATAGCCCGTCTTCATAGCCTGCCAGTATTCGTTGGATAACGTCTTGACGACGGCCAGCAGCTTGTAGGGTTTATCCGACTTGATGGCTGCGATCTGGTCGACCGTCATGCCGTTGAACTTAGCACCTTCGGAGCTTGTACCCTGCGTAGCGGTGGCCTCTGCGGGCGCAGCCGCTGTGTCCGTAGGTGCGGCTGCTGCCGGGGTATCGGTTGCCGCCGGTGGAGCGGCCGTCGGGGTGGCAACTTCGCCCCCGCAGGCCGCCAAGAGCATGGACAGAATCACCAGCAATGTGATGAATTGGAATAGTTTGCTCGCTTTCACTGTGTCTTTCCTCCTGTTTCTATAGTTATCGTTTTCAAAGATTTCGCGTGGACTAGAACAAATGCAGGACTGCAGCGACCAAAGGATCGCTCCCAAGCATGTACGTGTACCTGTGTACCTATATCACCCCCTTCCTGTGAGCAGCGCACGCCTTGGTGAGCAATGGACATTCTTCAGGCTCGTGTGCCGTGCGGTTCTATTTAGCCATACCCGCTTCTACTGCCGGAAGCGGTCAAGCGCCACGGCCAGGATAATGACCAAGCCGATAGCGAGTTGCTGGTAGAACGACTGCACGTTGAGCAAGTTGAGACCGTTGCGGAGCGTGGAGATGATGAGTGCGCCGATGATGGTGCCCACCACGCCGCCTTCCCCGCCGAAAAGACTTGTGCCTCCCATGACTGTAGCCGCGATCGCATCAAGCTCGTAGCCTGTAGCGGCGATCGGCTCGGCGGAGCGCAAGCGCGCCGTGAGCACTATGCCCGCCAGCGCGGCGAACAGCGCACAAATCATGTAGATAATGGTTTGGTAGCGGGCCACGGACACGCCCGATAGGCGAGTAGCCTCTGCGTTGCCACCTATAGCGTATGTATATTCGCCAAGCCTCGTCTGGCGTAGAACGAACCACGAGATCACAGCAACCACCGCAGCGACAATGACCGGCGTCGGAATAGGACCCAGGTTGCCGCCGAACGCCTGGTTGAACGATTCGGGGAAGCCATAGACGGGGCGACCGTTGCTGTAAACCAGGGCCATGCCGCGAACCACGCTCAACATGCCAAGGGTCACGATGAAAGGCGTTATGCGCAACCGCGTAATCAAGAAGCCATTTATAAAGCCGATGAGAAGGCCAACCGCGAGTGCCACGATTACGGCTAGCGGCCAGGGCATGCCACCCACCATGAGAGTGCCCGCCACCATACCGGAGAGCGCGGCAGTGGACCCAACGGAGAGGTCTATACCCGCCGTGATGATTACGAAGGTCATTCCAAGGGCGATTATCGTATTGATCGCCGCTTGCAGCAGCACCTGGATCAGGTTGTCGAGCGTCAGAAAGACGGGCGAGAGGAACGAGAGGGCCACGCCTAGGACTATGAGAGCCAGTACAATCCCGTATTCAAGTAGTATTTGGACGGTACGGCTCCGTCGGGCGGTCGTTGCGCCCGGCACTGTAACTGCCGTGCTGCCTGCTTGCATCTGCTCCTGGTTATTCATTGATTTTCTCCCCACTGGCGTAGCTAATAACCGATTCCTGCGTGGCCTCCGCTCTTGGCAGGTTTGCCACCAAATGTCCTTCGTGCATCACCAGGATGCGGTCGCACATACCCAGCACTTCAGGTAATTCAGACGAGATAATCAGTATGCCGACCCCGCTCTTGGCGAGTTGGTTTATCAGGTTATAGACTTCGACTTTCGCACCTACGTCAATACCGCGGGTCGGCTCGTCAAAAATAAGCATTTTGGGCTGCGAGTTGAGCCATTTCGATAGCACAACCTTCTGTTGGTTGCCGCCGCTCAGGTTCCGCACTCGGAAGTTGATGCTGGGTGTACGAATGCGCAATTCGCCAACAGCCTGTTGGACGGCTGAGTCCCGTTTGGCATGGTTGACTACACCAAAGCTGCTGAAGCGTTCGAGCACCGTCAGACTGCTGTTGGTCTTCACGGGAAGAACGAGCACCAGTCCGTCTAATTTGCGGTCTTCGGGCAGCAGTCCGATGCCGGCTGCTATGGCATCGTTGGGGCTGTGGATATTTACTTCGCGGCCCTCGACATAGACTTTGCCCGAGTCCATCGGATCGGCGCCAAACACCGCGCGGGCAACTTCCGAGCGGCCCGCCCCTACCAGCCCTGCCATGCCCACTATTTCGCCGCGATTCACACTGAACGATACGTCTTTGGAGACCCCGCTGCGGCTGAGGTGCTCCACCCGCAGCACTTCCGCACCCGCCTCCATACTCTCCTTCGGGTACTGCTGCGTAAGGCTGCGTCCCACCATCATTCGAATTAGCTCAGGAATGGGAGTGGTTCGGGCATCGACCGCAGCTATGAACTTACCGTCGCGCAGCACACTGGCCCGGTCGGCTATCTGTTCGAGTTCTTCCAACCGGTGGGAGATGTACAATACCGAGGTACCTCTTGCCTTGAGACCGCGCAGGATATTGAAAAGATCGCCGATCTCTTGCTGCGTGAGGCTGGACGTTGGCTCGTCCAATATCAATATCGAGGGGTTCCAGGAGATAGCGTGGGCTATCTCGACCAGTTGCATCTGCGCCACGCTCAGTCTCTTGACGAGCGTTCGTGGGTTGAGGTTGATGTGCAACTGGGTGAGGATTTCGTCGGCTTGCCTGTAGAGCCTGGGCCAATCTATGAGGCCGGCTCCGCGCGAGGGTTCGCGGCCAAGGAAGATGTTACGAGCTACATCGAGAGAGGGGATGAGGTTCAGTTCCTGGTGCACCATTGAGATGCCAAGCTGCTGTGCCTGGTGCGGGCTGCCGATTTTGACCTGTTTGCCGTTCAATTCGATTGTGCCGGTGTCGGGCTGGTGAACACCATAAAGGATCTTCATAAGCGTTGACTTGCCCGCACCGTTCTCGCCGATTAGGGCGTGCACCTCGCCATGTATCACCTCAAGATGCACGTCCGAAAGCGCCTGTACCCCTGGAAAAGCCTTCGATATACCCGTCAGCCGCAACACCGGAACGGGAGCGCCCGACTCTGCACTGTTTGTTTGTGTAGCAACACTGCTCATACCCAACTGCTCCTACGCGAATTAATTGCACTACTATGTGTCGTTCTCCGTTGAACACTTGAATCACCGTTAACTTCGATGGTCCTCCTCTAATGCTTCGCAATCGTGCTCTTGCACAGCAAGTTATGGTCCAGCAGAAACCGGTCGGGCGGTGGAGTTGCGGACCACAAGCGTGGTTGGCAAGACCTGGTGTACGGGAGGCTGATTGTCCCCGGCTATGCGGCGCAGCAGCAGTTCGGCTACCACTTTACCCAGGTCATATTTCGGCTGGGCGACAGTCGTCAATGGAGGGACTGACTATGCCGCCATTGCGATGTCGTCGAAGCCGACGACCGACAACTGTTCCGGTATAGAGATACCGTGCGCATATACGTAATTGAGCACACCAAACGCCATTAAATCGTTGAACGCAAATATGGCGCTAGGGGGGTTGGGTTTGTTGAACCACGTTTCAGCTGCTGCATAACCCGCCGGAGGCAGGTAATCGGCGCCACCAATGACTAGCTCTGGATCGATTGCGATTCCGTTCTCGCGCAAAATCTCTTCAGCCCCATGCAGTCCGGCTTGTATAGCGCCAAGCGGGCTGTTGCCGACAATCAGACCAATGCTCCGGTGTCCCAGCGCAATCAGATGCCGCATTGCATCTTTGGCTCCGCCGTAGTTGTTCGATGTTACAAGATCTGCGCTTATGTCGGATAGTGGGCGATCTGCCACCACGATTGGATAGCCCTCATCGAGCATTCGCTGGAGTTGAGGACCCAAGCCCGCCGGACTAACGACTATGAAACCCGCCACTCGGTGCTCGAACAAAGTGGTGATGTAGCTTTCGTCTTTATCGGGCCTCTCGTCGGTGTTGCAGAGCACAACTGTGTAGCCGCGATCGAAGCAGAGGTCCTCTACTCCCTTGGCCACTTCCGCAAAGAAAGGATTGCTGCTATCGGGGATCAACATTCCGAGAGTAATACTCTCATTCGTTCTCAGGTTACGAGCGACTGCGTTCGGCCTATACCCGGTCTCCGATACTGCCGCCCGGACGCGCTGTTCAAGCCCTTCACTCACGAAGCCTGTATCGTTAAGCACACGAGAAACAGTGGCAATAGAGACTCCCGCATGCTTGGCGACATCTCGTATGGTTGGCATAAAGCCTCCGCGGTTGAGACACAACGTCAGAAGAAGTAGACGACTCATTATGTAAACGTTATGTAAACGTTTACATGCTCGCACCATTTTCATCTGCTGTCAATAGGTTCGGGTAGCAATTTTCAATGAGATTTGCAGCACTTCCTGGGCGTCCGACGTCAGTTGGCGAGAAAACGGTCTAGAGCTCCTTTGGGCGGTTCAGGAGCCAACAGAGGCCGTTCTAACGTCCAATCTCAACATTGCCCCTTGCGAATCGCAAGGTAGCGGTGTAGCGGCAGCTTCATGCGAAGCGGGAAACTATGGTGGAGGGTATCGTTGGATCGTGCCTGCCGTATGGTTCAGCACAGCAACGTTGGTTTTGCCCTTACGAATATGGGAACATAAGTATGTCAACATCCGATAAGTGTGATTATCTGCCGGTTCCCCTGTGGTATACTGCTGATAATGCGCAAAATCCACCGTGATAAGCCACCCAAAATACATCCGATAACAGGAAGTATGCAGAAATGCTGACTCCTCTGACTCCCCATTCAGCGCTGCCCACCTATCTGGAATGGCTCAGCAAGCAGCCTCTGGCCGATAACACCCGCCGCACCTATCGTGTTCGCGTCACCCAATACTGCGCCTTCCTGGAGACCTACCCCACTCGTTATGGAGATCCATTACGGGAACGACCCC
>JBBSGN010000184.1:0-6026 GCA_038254085.1 Chloroflexia bacterium
CGAGGCGGCAAGGGAGCGCCCGGCAGGGTGAAAGAGCGTGAACGGCAAAACGGCAGCAAGAACAGCAAAGTTGGGGCGGCAAGCGCCCGATAGTGCTGAGTTTTGAGTTTTGAATTTTGAATTACGTCTTCTAAGCCATACTTTACGCGAACAATGAAGTTCGAAAGGAGCAGATTACGATGGTTACAAAAGTGGGTATAAACGGGTTTGGACGGATTGGGCGGCAGGTGTTCAAGGCGTTGCGCGACTACTATCCCGATGAGATACAGGTGGTGGCCGTGAACGACCTTACCGACAACAACACCCTAGCGCACCTCCTCATGTACGACAGCAACTACGGTCCGTTTGACGGCGATGTGTCGGCCTCGGAGGACGCGATTACGGTGGACGGCGAGGAGATAAAAGCGTTCGCCGAGCGCGACCCGGCCAAGCTGCCCTGGGGCGACCTGGGGGTAGACATCGTGATCGAGTCGACGGGGGTGTTCACCGACGCCGAGAAGGCCAAGGCGCATTTACAGGGCGGCGCGAAGAAGGTGATCATCACTGCGCCCGCGAAGGGCGAGGACATTACTATCGTGATGGGCGTGAACCAGGACCGCTACGACCCCCGCGAGCATAATATTGTGTCCAACGCATCCTGCACCACTAACTGCCTCGCGCCCGTAGCAAAAGTCATCCTAGACCGCTTCGGCATCGTCAAGGGGCTTATGACCACTGTGCATTCGTATACCAACGACCAGCAGATTCTCGACCTGCCGCACAAAGACCTGCGCCGTGCCCGTGCCGCCGCCCTCAATATCATCCCGACCACCACCGGCGCTGCCCGTGCCCTGGCCCTGGTCATCCCTGAGCTAAAGGGCAAATTCGACGGCTTCTCCCTCCGCGTGCCCACCCCCACTGTTTCCATCATTGACTTCGTGGCCGAGATAGAGAAGACGGCCACCACACAGGAGATAAACGGCGCGCTGATAGAGGCCAGCGAGAACGAGCTAGTGGACATCCTCGACTTCACCGAGGACCCGCTGGTGAGCATGGACTTCAAGGGCGACCCGCACTCCTCGATAGTGGACGGCCTCAGCACTATGGTGATAGGCGGCAATCTCATCAAAGTAGTGGCGTGGTACGACAACGAATGGGGTTATTCATGCCGGGTTGCCGACCTGACTAATTTTATGGCTGAGAAAGGTGTTTAGCCAGTTTTGAGTTTTGCGTCCTAACTTCTGATTTCTTATTTCCGGCTTCTGAGGGCTAGTGATGGACAAACTGACAGTGCGTGACGTTGACGTGGCCGGCAGGCGGGTGCTTGTGCGGGTGGATTTCAACGTGCCGCTCGATGAGAACGGGCAGATTACGGACGACACGCGAATTCGGGCCTCTCTGCCCACCATACAGTATCTGCTTGAGCAAGGGGCGGCGGTCATCTTGATGTCGCACCTGGGGAGGCCGAAAGGTGGGCCGAACCCCCAGTACAGCCTCGCGCCTGTGGCTGTGCGGCTGAAAGAGCTACTGGGCGAGGGTGTGCCCGTCGTATTCGTGCATGATTCGGTGGGATCAGAGGTAACGGACGCTGCCAATGCTCTACAGCCGGGCCAAGTACTGCTGCTGGAGAACCTGCGCTTCCACCCCGAAGAAGAGGCCAACGACCCCGACTTTGCGCGGCGGCTGGCGTCGCTTGCCGATGTATATGTCAACGATGCGTTTGGGTCGGCACACAGGGCGCACGCCTCCACCGAGGGGGTGGCGCATGACCTGCCTGCGGTGGCCGGCCTGCTAATGGAGCGCGAACTTGTTATAATGGGCAAGGCCTTAGAGGCGCCGGAGCATCCGTTCGTGGCGATACTGGGCGGTGCGAAGGTGTCGGACAAGATCGGGGTGATAGGCAACCTGATTGGCAAGGTTGACGCGCTCATCATCGGCGGCGGGATGGCGAACACCTTCCTCAAGGCCGAGGACTATCCGGTGGGGGCCTCGCTGGTCGAGGACGACAAGGTAGACGACGCCGAGGCGCTGAACGTGCGGGCCAACCTGCATAACGTGCGGCTGATGATCCCGCGTGACGTGGTGATAGCCAACGCCTTCAGTGCGGATGCCGACCGCAAGACCGTAGAGGTGCGCGATGTGCCGCAAGACTCGGCGCTCGGGTGGCGCATACTGGACATCGGGCCGGAGACGGCCAAAGAGTACGGCGAGGCGATACGGGACGCCAAGACGATAGTCTGGAACGGGCCGATGGGCGTGTTCGAGATGGCCCCCTTCGCCCAGGGCACGCAGGCTGTGGCCCAGGCGGTGTGCGACGCCACCCGCAACGGCGCGACCAGCATCGTAGGCGGGGGCGACTCGGTAGCCGCGATTGAGCAGATGGGGCTTGCCGACTGCATAACCCATATCTCCACAGGCGGCGGGGCCTCGCTTGAGTTCCTGGAAGGGCGCACCCTGCCAGGGGTGGCGGCTCTCAACGATAGACCTGAGAAATAGGTTTGGATTATAAGTTTTGAGTTTTGACTTCGAAAGCTGGAATCTGATTCCTGGCTTCTTAATATTTAGTAGAGAGGACAAATAAGAGAATGAGTAGTAAACAACCCGCACGCAGGGGGAACGGAGCTAATAGAGGGGCTACAGCTCCTAAGCCTGGGGTGGGGCAGCCTACGCAGTCTGCCTCCGATAAGGCGTTTACCACGCCGCCGAAGAGGACGGGGGCAAGTCAGACAGGCGCACAGGCACGTCAAGCGAGAGCAGTGCCCAAGAAGCGCGGCTTCCGCTTGCGCCCACTCGATATAGGATTGATTGTAGTAGGCATAGCGGTCGTCGGGTTTATCGTGTGGAGTGGACTGAGCAATGCCAACTCAAACGCCAATCCCGGAGAGACCGCCGCCAGGCCACCCAACCCCAGAAATGGCCTGTTGCCTGTGGGCAGGCAAGCGCCGGATTTCAGCCTGCCCGCGCCCGACGGCAAGACATACTCACTTAGTCAATTCAAGGGCAAGGTGGTGCTGTTAGAGATCATGGCGCCCTGGTGCCCACACTGCCAGAACGACGCCGCCATCCTGAACAAAGTGTACGACAACTACAAGGATAAAAACGTACAGATGCTGGCCGTGAGCGGCAGCCCATATGGTCGCAACTACGAGGATTCGCAGGGAGAGGACAAAACGCCCATATCAATGGACGATATGACCTGGTTCAAGGACAAGTTCGGCGTGCAGTATCCCGTGTTGCTCGACAAAGACCTCAAGGTGGCCGATGCCTATGGCCTGCGCTACTTCCCGACAATCTATCTGATTGACAAGAACGGCAATATTGCCTCACAAGTTGCTGGCCTGTATCAACTCGACGCCAATGGCAACGAACTGGACAGGCAGTCCGACGCTCTCACTTATGAGAAGATAGCCGCGGAGCTTGATAAGGTGCTGGCAGTCGCGCAACAACCGGCGGTGGCCGGCAGCCGGTAGTCAGTCTATAATCCGCAACCGACCACCAGCCACTTCGTAATGACCGACGAACGCATCTTCCCAACCTCTGCTTGGAATCGCGTCTGGGGGCTCCTGAGCGGGCCGTACCCCACGCTGATTTCCAGGCTGGTGCTGGGAGGTATATTCCTGCTGTCCGGCTTGACCAAGCTGGGCGTGCCCGATACTTTCAGGGCCAGCATCAACTCCTATGATATGCCGCTGCCCTCGGGGCTGGTACAAATTATGGCGGTGGGCTTGCCTCCGTTGGAGCTTGGGCTGGGGGTGTGGCTGCTGGCCGGGCTGTTCCCGCGCTTCTCGGCGGCGCTCACCGGGGGCCTGGTGCTGATCTTTCTGATTGCGATAATACAGGCCATGTTTCGCGGGCTGGACCCCGATTGCGGCTGCTTCGCGGGTGGCGGCGGCGCAAACCCGCTCGGTGTTGCGGCGGTACGCGCGCTGGGGCCGGTCGGCACGTTCCTGACAAACGAGAAAGTGGGCGTGGGCAGTATAGCCCGTGATCTGGTCTTCCTGCTTATGTCGCTGCACCTCATCTTCGTGCCCACTATCTTCGCGCTCGACAACCTGCGCCACAGAGGGCGCGAGAAAGCAGAGTATGAGGAGAGCGAAGTATTGAGCGAGAAGCCAGGAGAAGTATGAGACGACCCATCATCGCGGGCAACTGGAAAATGAACACCGACCCCGAGAGCGCCTTCGACCTAATGGACAACATGCTCGAAGACCTGGACGCCATCGAGGGTGTGGACATCGTCATCTGCCCGCCCTTTATATCGCTGGAGAGCTTCGCAGACATGTTCGACGGCACGAATCTGTTCTTGGGAGCGCAGAACATGTTCTGGAAAGAGCGTGGGGCGTACACGGGTGAAATCTCCCCACTCATGCTCAAGGGAATGTGCGATTATGTGATCCTGGGGCACTCCGAACGGCGACAGCACTTCCACGAGACTGACGAGGACGTGCGCCTCAAAGTTGAAGCTGCCCTCGCCAACGACATCCTGCCGATACTTTGCGTGGGAGAGAACCTTCAACACAACGAGGCAGGACAGACGCTAGAGTTCATCACCGGGCAGGTAACGTCGGCGCTGCGAGGGCTGGACGGCGAGAAGGTGAAGGGTTGCGTGATCGCCTATGAACCGATCTGGGCGATAGGCACGGGCCGCCCGGCCACAGGCGAAGGAGCCAACCAGGTGATAGGCGAGATACGCGGCATCGTGGCTGGCCTGTTCGGAGACGATATAGCCCAGGAGATGCGCGTCCAGTACGGCGGCAGTGTCAACTCCAAGAACATCGCCGAATTCGTATCACAGCCGGATATAGACGGCGCGCTGGTGGGCGCGGCCTCGCTAGACCCCGACGAGTTCGTGCGGATAGTGGGGATTAGCAGGGACGCCAAGCAGGGCGATACGCGCTAACAGGCTAAAGGAATACCGAAAGTAAGACTCAACAGCGTGGGAGCATAGCCCGTGACCTCGGCACTCCCTGATATTATTGCCTATTGAATGTTTCAATGGGCAATTGTAACTTTGCTATGCTCTAGTGTTGTATAATCCGAGGCGTAGCCGTAGGATTTAGCACAGAGGATCGCATGTTATGGGTGTGCCACATCCGATACCATATCAGGGCAGCAAACGTGGCCTTGCGGATGCCATCATTGCCTATTTTCCGTTAGATATCGAAAGATTGATTGAGCCGTTCGCAGGATCGGCAGCGATTTCACTGGCAATAGCCTATCACGGCAAAGCCAAGGAATTTGTTCTCAATGACCTAAACAAAGCCCTCATTAATCTCTGGGGCGAGATCATAAATCGGCCTGATTATCTTGTGAGCGCATACGAGGAGCTTTGGAAGGGCCAAGAGGGGAAAGAGAGGGATTACTATACCCTTGTCCGTACACAGTTCAATAAGACTCAACGTGCCGATTATTTCCTCTATTTATTAGCGCGGTGTGTGAAGGCTTCGGTTAGATACAACTCCTATGGAGAGTTTAATCAAAGCCCAGACAACAGGAGAAAAGGCGCCCGCCCCGCTACCATGAAAGCTAACATTTTCGGAGCATCAAGGCTACTAAACGGAAAGACAACACTGTTAAATCTGAGTTACGAAGAAGTAGTAACCCAAGCTACGCAAGCAGACCTGATTTATAGGGACCCGCCCTATCAGGGTGTTTGTGGGAACCGCGATCCAAGATACATGGGAGGTTTGTCTCATGATAGTTTCGTCGAGGTACTCGACGCTCTTAACGCTAACAACATTTCATTTATTGTCAGCTACGATGGTAGGACTGGACTAAAGACCTTCGGAAAATCCCTACCAAGTTTCCTAAATCTCGAACGCATTGATCTCAATGCGGTAAGGTCTTCCCACGCTACGCTATTAGGACGCAACCAGAACAGGGTTGAGTCTTTGTACTTGTCTCCTACTCTGGTTGCACGTATCGGTAAAACGCACGCGCCGAAGGTCGAGTACCGCCAAGCCCAACTCTCCCTTGTCGAAGCTTTGTCATGAGTGAAGAACGGTATTCAAAGGAGTTCTTAGAGCGGTTAAGAGCTATTACAAAAA
>JBBSGN010000185.1:0-5983 GCA_038254085.1 Chloroflexia bacterium
TGCTGTTCCACTAGCTCAATAGGCACAACCTGGCGCTCCGCGCCAGGCTAACGGCTATTATACACGACCACACGACCACACGACCACACGATCATAACTGCTATACGGGCTATACCGATGGCATTACTGTAACACCGTAACGAGCACATAAGGCGAGAGACTCTTACGGGAAGAGATTACCCTCGATGGCCTAGCCCCCACTTTGGACTACTCTCCTACAACTGGGAGAGGATCCACGGCTCCATTGGCAAAACACCCAGGGACAAATTCATCGAATTAATCTACAAGGCACCATGCTGGGATGAGGTCGGAGCCGATTTCGACCCAGCCAAGGAAGCTGGGCATCCGACCTCATCGGAGCAGAAAACAACGCTTTGAGTCTACGTCAGCGGTGAATCTTCATATCTAAATCGTTGCCTGTGGGGCTAACTGTTGGCTGATCTGCAATGCGTGGGAGCCGAGTTGCACAGATTGTACAAATTCATCAGCCTTTGCCATCGCCATCACCGAATACCTTGTCCTGCGCCCAGCGGCTCATGGCAGAATAGAGCGCTCGCAGGTCTGCCTCTGTATTGGCGGGCGCCGTACCCAGCCGCTTGAGTAGGGCGGCGTCCACCTCGGGCGGAGCGATGCGCACGCTGATAGTCTCCAGTCCCGGGCCGCCTTCGTAGTAGCTCTCCATCAGGTCCACCAGTTGCGCTACCGGCTCAACCGACGACGGCAACGGCATATCCTGCGTATTGTCTTCGCTGGCTGCGGCACGGTGCGCCCGCAGCGCTTCCACGATCTGCTCACTGCTGCGGCCTCGTAGCTGGAAGAGCAGGAATGGGTCTTCGTCGAAGCGCTCGCCCAGCAGGTAGTAAACTGCGGCGATGTGCTTGCAGGGGTTCTCCCAGTCAGGGCAGTTGCAATCCGTGATCAGGTCGCGTGCGCTCTGCGGGAAGAGCGGCACACCCGCGTGATTGAACGCCTCTTCGATATTCTGCGGCATCTCCCCCGCCAGCAGCTTGGCAGCGAAGATTGCCTGCTCGGACATGGCATCAATCGCCCTCTCCCACTGCTCATCGCCGAGCGGGGCAAGCTCGATCTTGACCTTGTACGGTGTGGGACGCGAGCCCTGCACCTTTGCCTTCACCTGCCCCGGCTTCAGCTCGATGTCGAGCACCTGGCCTTTGCGGGCGTAGGAGCGACCGCGCGTGAGCCGCGAGCCAATGCCCAGCGACTCCAGCGCCTGGATCCAGCGCCTGGCCCACCAGGACGAGCCGAACGTGCCTTTCGCCTTGATGCCGTCGGCCGCCAGAGGCCGCGAAGGCGGGTAGTACCAGTCATCGTAATATCCACCTCTACCTTTGCCCATCTATTCGCCCTCCTCGACGTCCGCTTGCCGCAGCATGACCAGGTCGCGTAGTTGATCGGTGCTCAACTCGGTGAGCCAGCTTTCGCCCTCGCCGATCACGCTCTCGGCCAGCTCGCGTTTGCTCTCTATCATCTCATCAATATGGTCCTCCAGTGTACCGCCGCAGATGAACTTATGCACCTGCACGTTCCGTGTCTGCCCAATGCGGAAGGCACGGTCCGTGGCCTGGTTCTCCACCGCCGGGTTCCACCATCTGTCGTAATGGAAGACATGGTTGGCCGAAGTCAGGTTCAGCCCGGTGCCGCCTGCCTTGAGCGAAAGGATGAAGATGCGCGGGCCGTCGGGCGCCTGGAAACGCCGCACCATCGGGTCGCGCTCCTTCGCGGGCGTGCCGCCGTGCAGAAAAAGCACGTCGTCGTAGAATATCGTGCCCAGGTAAGTTTGCAGTTGAGCGCCAAAGGAGGCGAACTGTGTGAAGATCAGAGCGCGGTCGTCGTTGGCGTAGACCTCTTCCAGCATCTCAACCAGACGTGCCAGCTTGCCGGATCGGCCCGGCAAAGCGCTACCATCCTGAAGGTACTGCACGGGGTGGTTGCAGATCTGCTTGAGCCGCATCAGCATCGCCAGCACCTGGCCGCGCCTCGCCAGCGCCTCCAATCCCTCGGCCTCGGACGCCTCGATCTTCTCCAGGTAATCCTGTACCACCGCCTGGTACAGCGTCGCCTGCTCGCGCGTCAGCGAGCAATATACCTTCATCTCCATCTTCTCCGGCAGGTCGGAGATGATCGACTTGTCGGTCTTCAGCCGGCGCAATACGAAGGGCGTGGTCAGCTTGCGCAGCCGCTCGCGCGCCTCCTGGTCGCCGGTGCGCTCGATGGGCCGGGCATACTCGCGCCGGAAAGCGGCCTCGCTCCCGAGATAGCCCGGATTGAGGAAGGTCATGATGCTCCACAGCTCGCTCAGCCTGTTCTCCACAGGCGTGCCGGTCAGCGCCACGCGGTTGGCCGGCTTCAGGGAGCGCGCCGCCTGCGCCTGCTTGGTCGAGGCGTTCTTGATGTTCTGCGCCTCATCGAGTACCACCGTGCCCCAGGGCACAGCAGCCAGCGTCTCACGGTCGCGGGCGAGCAGCGGGTAGCTGGTGAGCACTACGTCCACGTTCTGTCCCTCTACTTGCAACTGCCTCACAAACTCGTCGCCCTGCTTGCGGTCGGCACCGTGGTGTACGGCCACACGCAACGAAGGCGCGAACCGCTCTAGCTCGCGCACCCAGTTGCCCACGACCGAGGTGGGGCAGACCAGCAGCGCGGGAGCAGTCGCGGCCAGGTGCTCCCGCTCGTGCAGGAGCAGCGTGATGGCCTGGATGCTCTTGCCCAGCCCCATGTCGTCGGCCAGGCAGGCGCCGAAGCCTGTGCGGCGCAGGAACGCCAACCACGAATAGCCTCGCTGCTGGTAGGGGCGCAGCTTGCCGCACAAACCCTCGGGCTCCGGTAAGGGGCGAAGCTGCTGGTTATCGCGCAGCTCGGTGAGCAGATCGCGCAGCCGGCCCTCCGCCACCACGCCGCCAAGCTCCAGGTGCTGCGGCACTCCCTGGCGCGCTGCCTGAGCCTCCGGATCGAGCAGCAACGGCATTGCAGCCAGCAGAGGCATCTGCTGCTTGTGCCCGCCGTGCCTGTCGAAGAAGGCGAGCGCCTCTTGCAGGTGCTCCGGGTCGAGCACCACCCACTGGCCGCGCACTTGCACCAGTGGCATCTTGAGCGCGACCAGGCGCTCGAACTCGACGTGGTCAACCGGCTCGTCGCCCAGAGTGATCTCCCAGTCGAAGCTCACCAGCGTATCCAGGCTTAGTCTGCTCTGCTCGTTGGCCTTGGAACCACCGCTCATCCTGGCGCGCGCCCTCGCCTGCAAGCGCGCACCCTTGCCGGTCCACCAGGAGGGGACCAGCACGCCGAAGCCACTTTGTTCAAGCAGCGGCACAGCTTCCTTGAGGAAGGAGAACGCTTCGACGGGACCGAACCGGGCGCCGGCCGGGGTGGCTTCTTTCAGGCTTGCCTCAATAGGTAGGAAGAGGCGGGCCGCATAGCCGAGGGCTGCCAGCAAGCGCTCCTGTGGCTGCTCGAAATGCCGCTTAAGGAAGGTCGCCGCCCGGCCTTTTTCGCGCCAGACGCTGCTTGCCGGTACGAGCAGGCTGGGATCGTCGGTGGCTTGAAGCAGGTAGGAGAGGGACCAAGCTTGCTTGTGGTTGTGGCCGTTGTCGCCCTGGGTCTCAGGTCGCTCCAGTCCGGGTGGCTCCAATCGGAAGGTCACGCGGAACGCCTCGTCGCCCGCAAGAAAGCCCTGGCCCGACCAGCGCTGCCAGGCCTTGAACAACTCGTCAGCCTCACTGCCCTTCAACGGCACGGCTGGGTCGTCGCCGAGAAGCGCAGCCAGCCACTTGCCGCCTGGTGTGGTAGGCGAGAGGTGCGAAGTGAATCGCAGCTCGCGTATTGTCGTGTCGGCCACTGTGCCGACGAAATCGTCCAGCAAAGCTCGCGGCGAGTGGGCCTGTGCCGGGTCGTCGGTGATCGCCCTCGCCAGAGAGGGGAGCGCGTGCGCCAGCGCAGCCATCTTCTGGGCTCGCTCAGGAGTGACGCGCAAGCGCCAGAGCGCTCGTAACTGGTAGCGTCGCTGCGCTCCGTCGCGCGCCAGCGCCGGCATCATTTCCTGCGCGGCAACTACTTCCATTGCCAGCAGCGCCGCCAGGTGCCAGGCCCGAAGGTCGGCGCCCAGACCACTGACCGATCCAAGCGAACCGACCGACCCGACCGATCCCAGTGCCAGCAGGAGATCGACGGCAGGTCCCGGTGGGTAGGCAAGCCCTGTTACCTGCCAGGCGCGTAACCCTACCTCGCCTTCGGGCCGTATGATTGCGCCACCGGATAGAAGCTCAGGTGAGGGTACGGGGCTCTTCCCGGTGGATGGCAGCCAGATTGTCCGAGCCTGCTCTTCCAGGTCCGTTGCCGGTGGTGCCGGCAGTGAGTGGCGCTCCAGATACTCGCGGAGCTGTGCCGGTGGGCTCCCAAAAGGGTGCGGCGCTATCTTCGGCTGGCGGCCCTTGCGCGACATCAGATCGGCGCTCTCGCCCCAGAGAAAGAACCGCTTTGTGGCCGGCAGCCAGGTTCCGTGGAGAACTTCAGTGCTCATGGCTTATGATTGTGCTGAAAGGTCTTTTGGAAGCCAACCGCCGAGAGACACGCGCACCTCGCGGTATCGTTTGAAATCGTGAGTTGCTTCTCGCATTTCTTCAATGGTCCGAGGATGGTGCACCCCCTCACGCCAGGCCTTCCGCTCGACGGTGCCGAGCACGAAGTAATCATCTTCAGTCACTTCACTCGCATGCTCGCCATCGCCAAGAAAGGCCGCCAGCACTCCCTCAATCTCGTCTTGGTGGGCTATCAAGAGATCGCAAGTCGGACAGTAGCGGCAGGTCTTGTTCAGAGCAAGTAATTGATTGGGTTCGATGTGAATGAGCAAAGGCAGCTTGCGCTGCCTGGTCTTGCCGCCGCACCCTGGTCTTGCCGCCGCACCCTGGGCAGGTGGAGAAGCGAACATCCTGGTATGGGTTCAGGATGAAATCATAGAGAGGCGGCAACTTGCCAAAGCGCCTGTCGCGCCTGTCTTCTCTCTTAGCATTCATTACGCATTACGCACTACACATTAAGCATTGCACATCACAGTTCAAGGTTTCCAAGCACCAGAATACGCATTTCAACGACGCGACCTAATTTGGTGTCATTTGTCAGGAATGCCTGGCAACCGGAAATCAAAGCCGCCGCAATTTGCAAGGCATCCGGTGTTCGCAATCCGTAGCGAGCGCGTAAATCGGCTGCGCGCTCCGCGATGATCGTGTCTATGCTTGTGACCTCGAAGTGATCGCTTTGGAGCAGAAGATCGTGGTATTCTTGTTGAAGCTGGGTATTGTTATGCAGGAGGGGCTGCACGAGCACTTCTGTAAGAGTAATAGCTGATGTTACGCCGGAGAGGCTCCCGCGCGCAATAAGGTCGAATATGTGCTCAACTAGCGCCTCATAGCGAGGGTGAGCCTCGATATAGTAGATGATGGGGGCGGTGTCGAGGCCCAGTCGAGTGACCCCTACCAGAGCGTCATCGAGTTTCATCGGGGGTGGAGGTAGATGGGTATTCGCGCTGTGCCCGCTGTTCCCACTCGTCGCGCAGTTGATCTACATAGCTTTGGGCGTCAACTCCTTCCCAGATTTCCTTGCCCAGCCCATGTAGTTCGGTAATGCTGCGCCTGGGTAGTCCGACAGGTAATCCGGCAGCCGAAGGTTCAGCAGCCAACCTCCGTGCAAGCATGGCGAGGAGTCGCAGCTGCTCCGGTACAGGTAGCGAACTGACATAGCGATCGTAGATTTCTTGTGCGCTTGCCGTTCTCATGTATCATACCTCATGCCTCACGAATAGTCTGTCAACCCTGAAAATAGGAGTACAGTAAAGCAAAGGGGACAACCCCTGTAACCCCATCAGAGGCTGCCCTGAGCGAAGCCGAAGGGGGCGGTTGCCCCTGCACCACACTACTACGCAATTCATCGTTGACACACCACTGGAAGTCCTAACGAAAGCATATCAGAA
>JBBSGN010000186.1:0-5960 GCA_038254085.1 Chloroflexia bacterium
GGCAGGAGCAGCACATTGTCCTTGCGCTGCGCGGTCACGTCCACGTTGGCGGCCATGCCCTCGCGGGGGAACACGCCCTCGGTCGGCGTGAAACTGATGGTCGCCTGGTACACGGTGCTGCCCTGCTTGAGGGTCGCGCCCGGAGCCAGCGAGTCTATCCTGCCGGGCATCTTCACGCCGGGGTATGCGTCCAACGTGACGGTGACGGGCTGCCCGGCTTGCACGCGGCCCACGTCAATCTCGTCAATGTCGCCTTTGATGCGAAGCGAGTGCGTGTCGGCCACCGTTGCCACTGGCTGTTGCGCGCCCACCAGTTCGCCCACCTGGAGGTCAATTGACAGTACCGTGCCCGCTATCGGCGCGGCCAGCTTTGCGTCGGCCAACTGGGCGTTGGCGCTATCCACAGAGAGTTGCGCTATGGCGATCTGCTGCTGAAGAATCGCCAGGTCGCTGTCGGTCGGCCCGGCCTTGATCTTATCGAGCGCCGCCTGGGCCGCGTCCACCTTCGATTGAGCCTCGGCTATCTCCTGGGGCGTGGCCCCCTTCTTCACCTTGTCGAGATTAGCCTTCGCCTCGGTTACCCCTTCTTGGGTCAGGCGCAAATCTTCGGGCGTAGGCCCGGCCTTGACCTTGTCGAGCGCCTGCTGGGCCTCGGTTACCCCGGCGTCGGCCATGCCGCGTTGGGCCGCCTCGCTCTTCTTGGCCACTTCATAGTTGAGCCTTGCCTGCTCCAGCCTGCCCAGGGGGTCGAGGAAGTCTTTGGCGTCGCTGGCCGCCTGCTCGTACAGGATGCGGGCCTGCTCGGTAGCGTTGGCGGCTGTGGCTGCCACCAGATCGCGGTTCGATTTGGCCTGGTCCAGCTTGGCTTGCGCTGCGGCTATGTCCTGTGGCGACGCCCCCTTCTTGACCGAGTCCAGCTTGGCTTGCGCCTGGTTGAGCATGGCCTGGGCGGCGGCTATGTCCTCGGCGCTCCCGCCCGCCCGCACCTGGTTGAGCGCGGCGACCGC
The DNA here is from genome assembly GCA_038254085.1 of Chloroflexia bacterium. Taxonomy (GTDB): domain Bacteria; phylum Chloroflexota; class Chloroflexia; order QHBQ01; family JADMIH01; genus JADMIH01. The sequence continues at coordinate 1,008 of JBBSGN010000186.1, forward strand.
CCCGTTGAGGTTGGCGGTGGCGGCGGCAACATCGGCGGGCTGCGGCCCCTCTTTAGCCTGCGCCAGCTTCAGCTTGCTGATCTCAAGCTGTCCTTGTGCTTCCTTTAGCTGCCTCTCTAAGCCGCTGGTGTCAAGCTCGGCAAGCACAGTGCCCGGTTCTACGGTATCGCCCTGCTTGGCAATTACCTTCTCGATTTGGCCCGATGACTTGAACGACAGCTTGGCGCTCCGTTCGGCCTCCAACTTGCCGGTGGTCTCTACTGTGGACACGATAGTGCCCCGCCGCACGGTCGCCGTCTGCGCGGTGTTGGTGGGTTGGAAGAGGAGGAAGTAGGAGGCTATTATCGCGGCGACAAGGGCCAGCAGCGCGGGAATTATAACTCGCCAGCGCCGTCGTTTCGGTGCCGCAAACTGGACGTCGTCGAACGCGGCGCGGGGACTGGGCAGGGCCGCGACGATTGTATCGTCGGCGGCGTGGCCTGCGCCATTGCCATTTCCCACGTCTTCATTTGGGGTTATCTTTGGTTGTAGCGTCTCTCTCATGTCCTATCAGTCTAGAAACTATCTCTTACGGCGCACTGTTTGCGCGATAATGCAGCGTGCCTAGCAATGATAGTAGCACGTCGTTAGGCGGTTGGTTCCCAGGGTGCAACTCGAATACCGCCCTCTCAAAGTATTGTACAACATGCGGCTTGCCGTCCACATCCGAGACTTCGGTAAAGGGGTCTGAGATGGGATAGCCTTGCTGGGCCAGCCCACCGTGCTGCTGCCAATAGTCGAGGAACCTGCCGCCCAGCCGGTGCCCCGTCTCCTTAAACAGCACCGAGCCGGACGCCATATCGGGCGTTTGTCCCGGCGTGCCGTCAGGGTACTTCTGCCTATATCGTTGGTCGCCCAGCAGAGAGAGCAGCACATCGTTAGGCGGTGGGTTCTCAGGATGCGCTTCGAAGACGGCACGCTCGAAGTACTGCACGGTGTAGGTTTTGCCGTCGGTGGCGCTCTGCTCTTGTATCTCGTCCGATATAGGGTAGCCTTGCTGGGCCAGGCCGCCGTGCGCGTCCCAGTAGCGCAGGAAGTTGCCTCGGACCGTTTTGCCCGTTTGGGGGAAAGTGCGTTCGGTCTCTTGCGTATTGTCCAGGTTTTGGTCGAAGAAGCCGGTAATCATCTCTTTGATCTGCGCGATATTGGGGCTGATGTCGCCGCCGGTGGGCACAAAGCCGTGTTCTGCATTCTTGACAATCACCAGGCTTGCGGGCGCACCTGCCGCCTTTAGCTTGTCGTACAGTTCTTGCGATTGGCTGGGCGGCACGAGCGTGTCCTTGTCGCCTTGCAGGATCAGGAAAGGCGGGGCGCTCTTGGAGACGTAAGTGACCGGGCTGGCCCGTACCAACACGTCCGAGGCTTGGCCCGAAGCCACCCCGAACACCGCCTGCCCAACACCTTTAGCGAGGTCGTCCGGGTTGAAGACGGTCAGGTCGGTAGGCCCGAACATGTCCACTACGGCCTGCACGCGGCTGGATTGCTCGGGGTAACCGCCGTGCCCCTCGAAACCGGCGGCTTGCGTCGTCAGGCCGAGCAGCGCCACCAGATGCCCGCCCGCGCTGCTCCCCCACGCGCCGATGCGGTTAGGGTCGAGGTTGTAGGTAGATGCGTGAGCGCGCAGGTAGCGCACGGCGCACTTCACGTCCTCTATCTGCGCGGGCCACTTATATTCGGGCGCGAGGCGATAGTTGACCGAGGCGGCCACGTAGCCCCGCGAGGCAAGCTCTGGCCCCGCCAAACCGACCTCCCACTTGTCCCCGTGTATCCAACTGCCGCCATGCGCGTACAGCACCACCGGCGCAGGCCCCTTGCTCGCAGGCGGCATGTAAATGTCCATCCTGAGAGACACTCCATCCGCCGTGCAATAGGTAACGTCGCGGCTCACGTTGCCCGCCTCCACCTGGCCGGACGGCGCGGCATACGTCTGTCCTGCGTACCCAGACACGAGCGCAACGGCCAACAATAGCATTGCGCCGAGAAGGGTCTGGGCGCTCTTTCTCTGCTTTATCATTTTATTTAGTCCTATTCCTGAGCACAAACCTTGATTGCCACTTGATTGCTATTGGTCGTCTTACGAATATCCCTCGCCTCTTTAGTGAACCGCCTCCCCCTTGTCATTCCGAGCGTAGCGAGGAATCACTATCTCTAGCACTTGCTCGACTAGGATATATCTGCAAAGCCCGCCCAGCAGATACACCCTACCATTTCTCCTCTCTCCCAAACATCCTACTACCCCCAACTGATTCCTCGTTTCACTCGGAATGACAAGGGAGAGTCGGTCGGCTAAAGAAATGGCTGCTAGGGGCGCTTCGTCCTTCGTCCTTCGTCTTTTACCGACTACCGACTACCGACTACCGACCACTCCGCCATCACTCATACCTTAGCGCCTGGCTGACCTTCAGGCGGGCCGCCCCAAGCGCCGGGCCGATGCTCGCCAGCGCGGTCAACAACAGGGTAAACAAGAGCGCGCTGCCTACCATACCGATTGGGAAGGTGAAGTCGAGCGGGAAGAGGACGGACGACATCACGGCTACGAGCAGATGGGCGAGCGGATAGCCCAGCGCCAATCCAAGCACGAAGCCCGCGCCGCCCATCACCAGCGCCTCGGTGAGGAACACCTGCACCAGGTGCGAATTGCGCCCGCCGATGGAGCGCATCACGCCGATCTCGCGCCGCCGCTCAAGCACATTCAGGGTGAGGGTGTTGGCGATGCCTATGCCCCCGATAGTGCCGACTATGACCGTCATGGCGTACAGGAGAATGCTCAGTATCTTGCTCGCTTCCAGGCTGCTGTTCTTGTCGGCGTAGGCGGCTAGCATTCCAGGAGACAGCGTGTGATATTTCCTCTCCAGATGGGCCAGCACGTCCTCCACGTGGGATGCGTCCGGGCTGTCCAGGCGGAGCGCGAAGAAGTCGGCAGCGCCGGAGCGGTGCATCAACCTGGAGGCCGTGTCGAGGGGCACGAACACCTTGCCTTTGGCCGACGACTGCAAGCCCTGGGCGTTGTCGTTCACCTCGCCCACCACCGTCAGCCAGGCGTCCTGTCCGCCTACCTCAATCTCTATCCTATCACCGGGTCGCACGTTGCGCGACTCGGCGAAGCGCGAAGACACTACCGCCGCTTCAGGCTCTTCATCAGTGAACCACCGCCCCTCGGTCAACCTGTACTTGTAGAGGCTGGTGTCGGGCGGGATGCCCCACATGGTCACGCGCGCGTCCTCCACCGAGGCGGGCGAGGAGGCCCACGCTTCGACCTGCTTCACCTCCGGTATCGAGCGCAACGTGGCCGCGAAGCCCTGGCCCACCGGCTCGTTGAACCACACCCAGGCATCCGAGCCGTATACGCTGTAGGCGTTGTCTATCGAGTAAGTGACCGAGTCGCTGGTGCCTTGCGCCGCCAGGAAAGCCGCCGTCGCCAGGCCGATAGCCGCCACCGTCACCAGGTTGCGCCCCTTGCGCCGGGCCAGGTTGCGTAAGGACATCGCAGGGATGCGGGGCAGCCTGCTCATCCTCTGCACCAACTGGTCGAGCCAGCCTTGCCCGTAAGTGGAGTTGATGCCGTAGCTATCCAGCGCCTTGCGTACCGTGATGGACGTGCCCCGCCACGCGGGTAGGAACGCTGCCAATGTGGTCACACCCACGCCTACTACCACGCCTTGCAGCACGTCCATCGGGTCAACCGTTATGCCGTGTATCGTCAGGTTAAACAGGTTGCCGAGGTAGAGAAGGAGCGCGTAGCCGCCGAAAATGCCCAATAGAAGGCCCAGCCCGGTGCCCACAACACCGTACATCAGCCCCGCCACCACGTACATGCCCACTACCTTGCCGCCCGTGGCCCCCACCGCTTTCATCGCGCCTATCTCGCTTATCTGCTCGGAGATCACCGCCGCGAGGGTGTTTGCTACCAGGAAAGAGGAGATCACCAGGCCCACGATAGAGAAGATAGTCATCAGCGACACCAGCGCGTCCAACTGGCGCTTGCCGGTGTAGTCTTCGGGGTTGCGCTCCCAGTAGCCGCCGTATTCGAGATTGCGCTTGTTGAACGTGCGCTCTATGTCGTGGCGGGTGTCGGTCCTCACCCCAGGCGAGAAGTCCTTCAGGCGCACGAGCAACTGGTTATCTCCCTCCTGCCCATACATCTTCTGCACCTCGGTATCAAGGGTGTAGGCCACCGAGGTGCCGAGTATGGAGGCGGCTGGATAAGAGGGTGATTTGGCGAAGCCGGTCACGCGCAGGTGGCGCGACTCGTTGCCCGGCCCGGCCCGGTAGACGACTTCCTCGCCAATCTGCACGGGCGCTACATTGCGGACGGAGGCTTCCAGGACCGTTTCGCCGCGCCCGGGCCAGCGCCCTTCAACCAGGTCAATCTTGTTGACGCGCATATTCTCGAAGTCTTGTATGCCGTTGAAGTAGATGTCCTGCCAGGCCCCAGCAGCGTACCACTTGGTGTAATAGGTAGCGCGTAGCTCGGCGGCGGCCACGTTGGGGACCTGCTCAACCGCGCCCGTTACATTGTCGGGTGCGATGCCCAGCCACCAGCGCATATCCTGTTGCGAGTTGTTGTTGTAGGCAGCCCTCTGTGCGGCGGTCATATTCTTCGACGTGGACGTGATCGCCACGATACCCGCCACGCCGATGACGATGCCTATCACTGTGAGGAATGAGCGCAATCGCCGCCGCGTGAGGTCGCGGAAGGCCTTGCGAAGGGAGATAATCATGCGGTTCTGCCTGCTAGGAGCACGCTGTGTCTTGTTCCGTATATATTACGCACGAACACGAATGTTCGCTGCTCAGGCTGCTACCTCTATTATACCGGAATGGGTAAACGGACGAAGGGCGACTATCATCCCCTGGCACACATTCTGCTATTTAGGTTATCCCCAGCCTGGGGAGATCGGTATTAATCGGCAC
>JBBSGN010000187.1:0-5957 GCA_038254085.1 Chloroflexia bacterium
AGCAGGCAACTATTTTTTACGCATTTGGGGTTAAAACCACACCCAGAGGGCACCCACAAGGGGTGCCCCTACAGCCCTGTACACTATCAGTCTACAGCCCTCATATTAAGGGACGATGAGAGAAAAGTTAAGATTTGATTAAGCTATGTCGGGTATGGAGATAACAAAGAGCCCTCTTAAAAATGCTGGCTGTTGGGACGAAGACTCCCAGTCAAGCTAAAGCAGGTTCGAGTCCTGAAGGAATCTCCTAACCTTCCGGTTATACTCTTCTGCTCTCTCCATCGGCAGCATGTGGCCTGCGCCCTCTATCACTTCCAGCCGTGAACCCTTTATCTTCTCGTGCAAATATTCGCTGTACCTCGGCGGGGTCATACAGTCCTGATCGCCTACAATACACAGCGTTGGTATGCTTATCTCTGCTACACTCGACATTACGTCAAAGTGGTCGCACGCTTCGTAGTCGGCCAGCGTGACCGCCTGGAGTGTGCGTAGAGTCTGCCTGCGGGTGCCGTTGCGGAGCGCCTTTTGCTTGTAAGAAAGTGACTCCGAAGGTGGAGCAAAACTCTCCTCGACAATCAGGTCTACTGCGGCAGGGTAATCGGTACGCAGCAGATCCAGCAGGCGGGACAGCACCCGCAGTCGCGCGCCCGTGCCGGTCAGCACGATGCCTTTCAGCCAGATCGGGCGACGCAGCGCTAGGGTCAGCGCAATAGCTCCGCCCATTGAGTGCCCGTTCAATACCACACTCTCCCAATCCGCCTCCTCGATCTGCGCCGCTAACCAATCGGCATACCCCTCGACGGAGGACTGAGTACCGAGTACCGAGTACCGAGTGTTATGGCCTTCCCCGACTCCTAACCTCTGACTCCTGACCCCCGACACGTGACTGGGAAGGTCTACGTAGTGAGCGTCCGGGAAGGCGGTGCGTTGCTCGTGCCAGAAGTCGGCGTTGGAGCCGGCGCCATGCACAAAGACTATATAGGTGTTGGGTGTTGGGTGTTGGGTGTTGGGGGCTGGGTACTGCCTTCTGCCTTCTGCCTCTGAATGGGTCATTCGATGATTACCTCTATATCGCCAGGGTTGGCTTTGATAAGCAGGCTGGCTTTCTCCTCGTCATGCTGTCGTTCTATGCGGAGGGCCAACATTGAATCACCCAGCTTCAGGTGGTTCAGGTCTACTGAGGCTATATTGGGTGGCAGATAAGGCTTTATTTCCAGGCTGTGGCTTGGTGCGCCGGGGTACACACCCAGCATCGTCTGGCAGAAGTGGAGGACGGAACCGGCGGCCCACGCCTGCGGGCTGCAACTCACCGGGTACTCGGCGGGCACCGAGTAGTAGCGCAGATCGCGAGCGAAGCCGCAGTAAAGCTCAGGCAGGCGAAACAGCCTGAACCTAATGCCCGCCTGTACTACCTGCTCCATCACCTCGGCGGCCTCCTTGTCGAAGCCGTAACACCTCATGCCTGCCGCGATGATGCCGTTGTCGTGCGGCCAGATGCTGCCGTTGTGGTAGCTCATCGGGTTGAACGACGGCTCTTCGCTCGACAGCGTGCGTATCCCCCACCCACTCAGCATTGCAGGCGACATCAGCCGCCCCACCACCGTCGCGGCCTTGTCTCGGTCAACTATGCCGCAGTACAGCGCGTGCCCTACGTTGGACGAGATGCTCGCCACCTGGCGCTTCGAGCCGTCCAGCGCCTGGGCGAAATAGCCCTTGTCGGACATCCAGAAGTCGCGGTTGAACCGCTCCTTCAGCACCTGGGCTTCCTTCGCCAGGCGCGCTCCGTTGGCCTTGTCTCTGTGCTGCATCAACAACTCGGCCATGCCCATCTTGGCCGCGTACACGTAGCCTTGCACCTCTACCAGTGCTATCGGCGGCTCAGGCATCTTGCCGTCGGGAAATTGCACCGAGTCGTAGCTGTCCTTCCACCCCTGGTTACGCAACGCCCACCGTGACTTGGACTCGTACTCTACGAAGCCGTCCCCGTCGTGGTCCCCATATTCGTCCATCCATTGCAGGGCGCGCACGGCGTTAGGCAGCAAGTCGTTGTACAGCGCGTCGTCGCCGGTCCAGCGCATAGTCTCGACGAACAGCATGACGAACAGGGGCGTGGCGTCTACCGTGCCGTAATAGGGCGTGTGCGGTATCTCGCCCAGTGCGGCCATCTCGCCGAAGCGCATCTCGTGGAGGATTTTGCCCGGCTCCTCGTCCCGCCAGGGGTCCACCTTATCACCCTGGTACTTCGCCAGGTATCGCAGCGTGCCCTCGGCAATATCGGGCCTGAATAGGAGGGTTTGCAGGCCGGTAATGAGGCTGTCGCGCCCGAAGGGGACCGAGTACCAGGGTATACCCGCCGCCGGTAACAACCCGCCTGCCACCGGGTCCACCAGCACCCGCAGGTCGGCTAGCGAGCGGCTCAGAAGAGCATCGAACACCTCGTTGTCGGTCCGCAAGTGGGTGCTTTCGGTGTACCAATCTTCGTACTCATGTCGTAGGTGGCGGGCATCGCTGTCGAACAGGAAGGCGGGCTGTTGTTCTCCTATCCCTTCGGGTACCGCCGTCAGGTTCATGTACCACAACCGTTGGGGAGGAAGCCCCACGTCCCATTCGACGTGCGCGGTGGGCGGGACGATTATCTCCTTCCCGGCGGCAGTGTTGCCAGGATAGATAGCGCCCAGTTGTTCGGCTACCGGCTGGTCAGAGGTGGGCGACGCCCACACGCGGCTGGGGGGCGGGTCGAACGACAGGCTGGTATGGCGCTCCTTGCCGTCCAGGCCGGTATATGACAAGGTAAGCACACCGTCCTCCCACCTCGGTTCGTGCATATCGCCTCGGTGGTTGCGGGGAAAGCCGCGCACGTCGAACATATCGCGGAAGTCGGCCCCCAGGCCTATTTGTAAGCGCAGGCCCACCGGGAAAGGGTTATAGTTGAACAGGCCGATCCGTTCTCTCATGCCGCTGTGCATGAGGCGGTTACGCCGCAACGATATGGTGTTGGGCAGAATGGTGTTGCCGTTCGCCAGCCCCAGCGCTGGATTGGTGAGCTGCAAGTTAGCCATGAAGTTATGCTCGCTGGAGGCCGATAGCAGCACCGGCTCCTTCCCTTCGAGCGTCAGGGTGTACAGCGAAAGGTAGCGGGTGTCGTTGTAATACAGCCCCAGGCTGCCGCCCGAAGGCATGTCGCCCAGCGTATTGCTGGTAACGAATATCCCCTCCTCTTTCAGCACCAGTTGCTCCGAAACCTGGTCCCCTGATGTTGGCACGGCTGTGTATGCTCCTTTCTACTCATTATCCCACATTCGGGTTATACTTGTGCCATGAACGAGCATTTGAGAGGTCTTGTAGACTTTTCTCCTGAGGTGGGCGAGGCGCTGCGCGGGGGAAGGGCTGTGGTGGCTCTCGAATCGACAGTGATCGCGCACGGGCTACCTCGCCCGTTGAACCTTGAGGTGGCGGCAAGCATGGAGGCGATAGTGCGGGAGAGGCGCGCCGTGCCCGCCACGATAGCCATCCTCGACGGCACGATAAAGGTGGGTCTCAGCGACGCCGAGCGCGAGCGGATAGGCACCGCCCAGGGCATCACGAAGGCCAGCCTGCGCGATCTGGCCGTGCTATTGGCGCGGCGCGGGAACGGGGCTACCACCGTATCCGCTACGGCTTACTTAGCCGCCCAGGTGGGCATAAAAGTATTTGCCACCGGCGGCATCGGGGGCGTGCATCGCGGTTGGCAGGACAGTATGGATATATCCGCTGACCTGCCCGCCCTGGCCTCCACCTCTATTGTCACAGTTTGTGCGGGGGCCAAGTCGGTGCTGGACCTACCCGCCACCCTCGAATGGCTTGAGACGCATGGCGTGCCGGTCCTCGGCTTCGGCACTGACGCCTTCCCCGCCTTCTACACGCCCGCAACCGACCATCCTCTCCCTGTGGACACCCGCGTGGATACAGCCCAGGAAGTGGCCGGTATATTCTCTATATGCCGTCGCCTGGACATGCCCGGCGGCCTGTTGGTGTGCGTGCCCATACCCGGAGAGGCAGCCCTCACTAACAGCCAGGTGGAAGACGCTGTGAATAACGCCCTGAAGGACGCCGCCGCCCAGGGCGTGAAAGGCCGCGACGTAACTCCCTTCCTCCTGAACGCCCTCGCAAGGTCGACCGGCGGCATCTCCCTGACCGCCAACCGCGCTCTATTGGAGAACGACGCGGGTGTGGCAGCAGACATCAGCCGGGCAATCAGCCCGCCGCAGTTCGTATAGTGTCAGACGATGGATGACGGATGACCGGAGGCAGCACTAGCTGATAGCTGATTGCTACTCATCGTCTATCGTCTGCTGTCGGCTTGACGTGCTTGGCTACTATTCGTTATCCTGTAAGGGTACATTGTGGGAGCGGATAGGTCCCGGTGGGCTTCACAGTCTTCAAAACTGCTGTGTGTTACGTAGAGTGGCGCAGGTGGGTTCGACTCCCATGCGCTCCCGCCCCTGGTCCCTTGCCCATTTGTGACGAAGGGAATAAGCGAATAGGTGAATAAAAAGACAAAGCTCCAAGTCCGTGCAGGCGGTTTGGAGCTTTGTCTTTCGCAAAGGTACTGCATAGAATACGACAAATAGACTATTGACGCGGTTATATAGTGCCTTTACACTGTCCTAACGTGACGGTCCGCTCAACGAGCAGTGACCCTCTTCTCGCTTCGTTCAAGATTGGAGAAACAAAACCACCATGCATTTTCGCCCTACGGCTATTCCGTCCCGCCTCCGGCTCATATCCGGTCTACTGCTAGTGCTTGCGCTGTTGTCTGGTCGGGGGGTATCGCGCCCGGTGGTCGCCGGTGAGTTGGGACGTACTTCAGGTGTTACTTCCGATACACCTAGCAGCCCAACTGCCGGCTGCACCGTCAACTTGACGGATGTGGTTTCCTCCGACTACTTCTATAACGCCGTTCACTTCCTCTATTGCATGGGCGCGATGGGCGGATACGCAGACGATACCTTCCGGCCCGGCAATGACACCACTCGCGGTCAATTGTCCAAGGTAATAGTGGTGGCAGAGGGGTGGCCCATATTCAATCCGTCCAGCCCCAGTTTTCGGGATGTGCCGGGCAGCGATCCGTTCTATACCTATGTGGAGACGGCCCACGCGCACAATACCATAGGGGGTTATGCCGACGGCACCTTCCATCCTGGCGCAAACGTCACCAGGGGACAGTTAGCCAAGATAATCGTGATGGCGACAAGGTGGCCCCTGCTCAACCCGCCCTCGGCCACCTTCCGCAATGTGGCGGTCGGCAGCACTTTCTTTGGGTACGTAGAGACCGCCGTTGCGCACGGGGCGACCTCAGGCTACGCCGATGGCACCTTCCGCCCAGGCAATTCCTCGACGCGCGGGCAGATCGCCAAGATAGGCTACATCGCCACCGCCCCGCAGCCGACACCCCAGGAGCAGCAAACGATCAACCTTATTAACCAGAGACGCACCGGCATGGGCCTGCCCGCGCTCAATGTTGACCCAGCACTGACGAAGGCTGCGCGCAGGCTCTCCTACGATATTGGACCGAGGGGGCTGTGCCAGCACAACGGCACCGACGGCAGCTCGCCGTGGGACCGTATATCGCAGGCCGGTTACACGGGCTTCGGTATGGGTGAGGTGGTGGGGTGTAACTATAGTACCGCACAAGCGGTCGTTGACGCATGGTGGGCCAGCCCAGCGCACTATGCTATATTGACCGACGCCAGCGCGCGCGACATAGGTTGCGGCTGGTGGATCGGGGCGAACGGCTACGGCTGGCAAATGTGTGATACGGGTAGCCGGTAGTTGGTAGTCGGTCGTCTTTTGTCCACACATCCATATATCGCGTGGCGGGACGTGTGACCGGGGGCGGGGGCGACAAGATGTTGAATCGGTGTGTTTTATGATCATTTGTTCTAGCGGCTGTTGGTAATATCATTGAGTGGAAAATA
>JBBSGN010000188.1:0-5955 GCA_038254085.1 Chloroflexia bacterium
CAAGAGAGGATTCGTGCTGCTTCCCCGCAGGTGGGTAGTGGAGCGCAGCTTTGGCTGGGCAGCACGGTTCCGCAGGCTGGCCCGCGACTACGAACGCCTGCCTGAGAAGCTCGCTGGTTTTCACTTCCTTGCCTTTGCTATCCTCTTGGCTGCTAACTTCATTCAACTGCTCACTCAAAGTTCATAACAGGCTCTAGGCCTGCCAGGAAGAGCAGAGGGAAGAAGGGGAAAATAGGCCATCCACCTCTCCGGCCTCCCAAGCCGCCCCATGCGTGGGTGGCATCTGTCTGGGTGCCTGGCACAGTAATCACGGGGGCTGTCGATCCGCCTGTCGTGCCGGTCGAGGGCACTACGGGTTGCACGATGATCTGCTGCGGGATCGCGCTAACCTGGTCATTGCCATAGCCGCGCGCCCCGCCCATGGCTACGAAGAGCGCCAGCCCAGCTATCAGCTTCCAATCTCTATTCTGATCCATCTTTTTGTTATCTCCTTCTACATATTAACTATCTAACCGTCGAACCTCTCGTCCTCCGGGTCTGATATAAGTATAAAGAAGAATTGTGGAGAGATTATGAGGATGTATGGGAGATAATTGGCAGAATAATGTGCTGCCGCCTCTGCTACTGCTTCATCAAGTCAGCCTCCAATATACAGGTCCATATTTTCCCCAAGGGCATCCCATTGTGAAGGACTCCGGTTGCTGGAAATAATAGTCAGCGAGTTCTACTCTAGTGGGTCCGATAAGTTGCTGCAACAGAGTCAGGCTTATGCCCCCTTAGCCATATACACCTTCTCCTCCGGCAGACTCCCGTTCCACTCGGCTATCTGCCCACATCTTACACATTTCACCTTCTGCGCGCCGCCCTGCCTCTGGGTCCGGCCCATGACCGTCATCAGGCCGCCGCAGTTGGGGCATGGCAACGGCACAGGCTTGTCCCACACCGAGAAGTCGCATTCCGGGTAGCGGTTGCACGAGTAAAATACCTTGCCCTTCTTGCTCTTTTTCTCGACTAGCTCGCCCTGGCCGCACTGGGGGCACTCTACACCTGTGCTGACCACGATGGGGCGTGTGTAACGGCATTTGGGGAAGCCCGAGCAGGCGATGAAAGGCCCATAGCGGCTCTCTCGTATGACAAGCTCGTGGCCCGATTCGGGGCACAGCTCGCCCGTCTTCTCAGGTTCCGGCCTGGCTATCTCGATGCGGCCCACGCTCTTTTCGGCCTCGGCCAGCGCGCTCTCCAATGGGCCGTATAACTGCGACACCACCGGCACCCAGGGCCTCTCGCCGTTGGCTATCTCGTCAAGCTCCCCTTCCATCGTAGAGGTGAAGCCCACGTCCACCACATCAGGAAAATGCTCCACCAGCAGATCGTTCACCACGATACCCAGTTCGGTGGGCGCCAGCTTCTTTTCTTCCTTGACCACGTATCCCCTATCCTGAATAGTAGAAAGGATAGGGGCGTATGTCGAAGGGCGGCCAATGCCTTGCTCCTCCAACGCCTTCACCAGTGTGGCCTCCGTATACCGAGGCGGCGGCTGCGTGAAGTGCTGCTCAGGCCACAGCTTCAGCAGGTCAAGCGGTTCCCCCTCGGCCAGTGGCGGCAGCACGCCCTTGTCCAGGTCGTCCTCCGCGTCCCCAGCGTCGTGCCCCTCCACGTACACCACTATGAAGCCCTTAAACTTGATAACCGAGCCTGTAGTGCGGAAAGTATATGGCCGGGTGTTGGGTGTTGGGTGTTGGGTGATAGGGCCTGCCTGCGTCCGACTACCGACTACCGACAACTGACTACCGACAACCGGGCCAGCCCCTATGTCCACCGTCGTCTGGTCCATGATAGCGTTTGCCATCTGCGAGGCCAGGAACCGCTGCCAGACGAGCTTATATAGGCGATACTGCTCGGACGACAGGTACTGCTTGACCGATTCGGGGTGGCGGGCTGCGGATGTAGGTCTTATAGCCTCATGCGCTTCCTGGGCGTGCTGGCTCTTACGGGCGTACACCGGCGGCGTGGGCGGCACATACTCCTGCCCGAACCGCTCGGCGATCACCCGGCGGGCCTCCTGCTGGGCCACGCTCGCCACGTTGGTCGAGTCGGTCCTCATGTAGGTAATCAGACCTGTAGAGCCTTCCGCGCCCACCTCGACACCTTCATACAGTTGCTGGGCCACCTGCATCGCCTTGCGGGCGGTGAAGTTGAGCTTGCGCGATGCCTCTTGCTGCAAAGTAGAGGTGATAAAGGGCGCGGACGGACGGCGCTGCACCTCCTTGCGCTTCACGCTCTCCACCACATACTCAGCGCCCTTTAGACCCTCTACAATCCTGGCCGCGTCTGCCTCGTTCTTGAGGGCGGCCTTCTTGCCGTTCACCGCATTGAGCACCGCGTGGAAAGCGTCCTTTTTCTGGCCGGACGGGCGCTTACTCAGGTCGGCCTCTATCGTCCAGTACTCCTGCGGATCGAACGCCTCGATCTCGCGCTCGCGCTCGACCACGAAGCGCACCGCCACGCTCTGCACGCGCCCCGCCGACAGCCCGCGCCGCACCTTCTTCCACAGCAGCGGCGACAAGCGATAGCCCACCAGACGGTCCAACACGCGCCTTGCCTGCTGGGCGTCCACCAGGTTTATGTCAATAGCGCGCGGGTTGGCGACCGCCTCCTGTATGGCCCCAGGCGTTATCTCGTGGAACTCGACGCGATACACCGGCTGACCCCGGTCTCCCGCACCTGTCACCTCCTGCACGTGCCAGGCGATGGCCTCGCCCTCGCGGTCGGGGTCGGTCGCCAGATAGACGGCCTTAGCCGCCTGCACGCGCTGGCGTAGCTCTTTCACCACTTTGCTCTTGTCGCGGGGCACCACGTATTGCGGGGCGAAGTCGTTGCCGGTATCCACACCGAGCGTGGACTTGGGCAGGTCGCGCACGTGGCCCATGCTGGCCTCCACGCTGAAGTTGCGCCCCAGGTACTTCTTGATCGTCCTGGCCTTGGCGGGTGACTCTACGATCACCAGGCTGGTATTGCCCCTGGCGACCGGCCCTTCCTTGCTCTTGCCTCTCGCCGAGGCCGGACTCGCCGCGCTCTTAGCCCGCGCGCTTGTCTTGCTCGCGGTTGTTTTTTTAGCTGTCGTGCCCGTTTTCTTGGTTGTTGTTGCCATTAGTAGCCTATTTATTCCCTTCGTAGCTGTCTCTCTACTATACTCTATTCTAATCCATAACCTAAAAACGCCTGGGCTTTCTACCCAGGCACGCTCATCTTAACCCCTTACTCAGCGCGTGTCAAGGCAAAATCAAGGTGTAAGCAGGGCAAACGCATGTAATGCAGGTTGGACCTGGCCCCCTTCGCGGGCTACGCTGCGCCTCTACGTTTTGATGCGTTTGCTCTGAAAATGTAGATAGACACTATTGACAGTAGATGTTTCACCTGATACAATGACCCCACCAGACGGGAAGGGATTACCAGAGGGTACTTCTTATAACCCTCGGCGGTCTCGCTATCCCCGTCGCCAATCCTGGTCTTGTTGTAGGCTGTGGAAAGGAGGTGAACCTCAGTTATCCGGTTTCTAGTTGGGTCTTACACCAGCGCTATCACGCTTTACCCGAACAAGGAGAACTTCCATGAAACCACTACGCAGAAACCCTGTCGTGCGCGCTCTTACGTTACCCATGCTATTGGCCATGCCCACAATCGAGGGGCTTCACATTCCTAGCCAAGCTGATGCCGCCCAGCAGCATACCGGCCTTTACTGAGTAAAGGCCGACCTGCAAGAAACGACGCTCATCCTAGACAACGTTACCATTGCCGTTCGTACTCCCTTCCTACCTATGTGGGTTCCTACGGACAAGCCTTTTACCACAACCGAGCCCCGTGCGGTTAGCCAGGTAGCAGTAGCGTCCGCTCCGCGTCCACCCCGCAGCTTTACTATCACTGCTGTGCCCTTTGGCACAAGCCCGGGTACCGAAGCAGTGCCTATCGCGAAACCCAATGCAGCTAAAACCTACCACGATGCGATACGCGCCTACCGCGCAAAGTACGAGATCGAGTTCGAACCAAATGGGCCTGCTGCTACCCTGTTCGGCCAGAAAGTGAGTAGTCAAGTAACCCTGGCGCAACTGAGGACCAACACTGAACAGCTACAACCAACCCTAATAGTGGAATGGGTGGTAGAGGCAGGCCAGCGTATCTGGATCATACGCATAGTCAAGCAGTTGCCCGATGGCACGAAAGACCTGAGCGGCGAGCAAGGCTTCCTCAAATCGTTGGAAGAGCTGACTATAAGCAGCGACACGCTCGACAACCCCACGACCCTCAGCCCCGCCATCCCCAACCCCAGTGGCACCCGCACTATAGGCGCGATACCGGGTATGCCCAATACGGGAGCGGCCTCGGCTGCTGGCGGCACCCGCCCTGCCCTGCCTACTTTGTTTATGGCCCTGCTAGCAGGGTTACTCGCCCTCAGCGGCGTGGCTCTACGGGCGCACGCACGCCGCTAACGCATAGAGACGGCCAAACCCAAATTACCAATTCTAAACGCCTCCGAGCCGCTTGGAGGCGTTTAGAATTGACGAGCTTTCAGCAAGGCCGCGCACCCGCTTCGATAGCGGCGGGCATTTGATCCCTGCTACATACTCGAACTCGGCCTGCGGGTCAATAAAGCGCAGTATAAGCCACACCGAGGTGGTGCGGTCTATCTTGACGCCTTTGTGTGTTACCCATTTCGTCTTTGTCCCTCTATTCGCAAGGCGTGAAACATAAAACGTGAAGCGTAGATAACAACAAGAATCTCTGCGCCTTTGCGTTTAGTTATTTACGTTTCACGTTTTACGTTTCACGCCCGCTCCACCCCAAGTGACAACAGTTCGTCCGTCGGCTCGCGTGTCAGCAGCGCGGTTAGGCCGTCCAGGGGCGCTTTGCCCTCGAACAATATCTGGTATAGCTGCTCGGTGATCGGCATCTCGATGCCGTAGAGGGCGGCAAGCTCGCGGGCGGCTACGGTGGTTGGCACCCCCTCGGCCACCTGCCCGCCCATCGCCTCTTGCGCCTGGGCCAGACTCTTCCCCTTCACCAGCTCCTCACCCAAAGAGCGGTTGCGCGACAGAGGAGAGGCGCAGGTGGCTATCAGGTCGCCCAACCCCGCAAGCCCCGCGAATGTAAAGAGAGAAGCCCCCGCCGCCATGCCCAACCGTGAGATCTCAGCCAGTCCCCGCGTAATCAGCGCCGCTTTGGACGAATCGCCTGCCTGCATACCGTCGGCCATGCCCGCAGCCAGCGCGATGATGTTCTTCAGCGCGCCCGCCAGTTCCACCCCCACCAGATCAGGGTTCGTGTACACCCGAAACCGCCCGCCCGTGATAAGTTCCTGCGCTCGCTGGGCAACCGCCAAATCTTTCGCCGCCACCACCGTCGTCGCCGGTCGCCCCGCCACAATCTCTTTGGACAAATTAGGGCCGGACAGCGCCGCCAGCCTCCCCGCCCACTCGTCGCCCAACTCCTGCGCCAGCACCTCGGTCATCCGCAGCCGCGTGCCCACCTCCAGCCCCTTTGCGCCGCTAACGATAATCGTGCTATCATTTACAAGGTACGGCTTGAGAGCGCGGATATTGGCCCGCATCGTCTGCGAGGGCACCACCATCAGCAGCAGGTCGCACCAGCCCAGAGCCGCCTCAGCGTCGGCAGTAGGCGTAAGGTTCGGGGGGAACGGGTATCCGGGCATGAACCGCCGGTTCTCACCCGTCTGGGCAAGAATAGAAGCTTCTTCCTCGGTGCGGGCCACCAGGGAAGTATATAGCCCCTGCCGAGCGCACAGTATCGCCAGCGTCGTGCCCCAGCTACCCGTGCCTACGACCGCCACCCGCCCCTCACGCGATGCCCCCTCTGCCATACTCGCCTCCTACACAACGCAGTTGGCCCATTATAGCACAGCAGGAGTGGTATACTTGAGGGACGACGGACGACGGACGA
>JBBSGN010000189.1:0-5954 GCA_038254085.1 Chloroflexia bacterium
CGTAGGCTTTGGCGAGGTGGTAGCGGTAGCGCGGCACGTCGGGTGCAGACTGCACGGCCCTCTCGAGGATTCTGGCGGCGTCTTCGGCCTTGTGGCACTGGACGAGCGCCCAACCGACCTCATCTAGCGACGCGGGATCGCCCCGGTGTTTATCGAGCGACTCCTGGGCGGCGGGGAGTCCCTTTTCACAGCCGAGACCTCGCACGTCGGTATAGAACCGCGCAAGGGCCAGCGCGGCATCTATGTCGCTCGGTTTGGACAGACTCGTCTTCTGTAGCCTGACTGCTTCTATATATTCCTCTTCGGCGTCGTCGTAGCGGCCCCGTTGCTTGTAGTATTCGGCCAGTTGCAGGTGAAACTGCGGGTTGCGCGGTTCCAATTGGCGCAGAACCTCGAGCTGCGCGTCGGCGCGGTCCCACTCTTTGCGCTGGGTGAAGACGTTGGCTAGCGCCTCGTGGACGAGGGTCTGTTTGGGGTCGAGGCGGGCTGCGGTTTGCAAATGATCAAGAGCGGATTGGGTGTCGCCCATGCTGAGGAGGGCCAGGCCCAGGCGGGCGTGGACATCGGCAGAGTTGGGCTGCCCGGCCAGGGCGCGCTCAAGGTACTGCTTCGCCAGAGCGTTCTCATCCTGCTGTAGATAGGCGCCGCCCCACAGAGCGTCCAACTGGGCTTGTGACGCCCCACCCTTACGCGCCTGCTCTGCCTGTTGGCCGGCCTGCCGCAAAGAGGTAACGATGCCGTTGGCCGTTTCGGGTGGTATACCCTCATCGAGGCCGGGGATTCCCAATTTTAGATTTTGGATTTTGGATTTTGGATTAGTTGTAATGTCCTGACTACCGACTACTGACCACTGACCACTGGGAGCAAGGAGTTGGGCCAGCTTGATGCGGGCGGCAGAAGCGTAGAGGTCGTCTTGTGCGAGGAGGAGTGCGAGGTGATGGCGGGCGGTCTGCCAGTCGGCGCGCTGCCAGGCAAGCATGGCGGTGTGCCAGGTGGCGGACCGGGCCTGCTCGCGGACGGCGGGTACGTCCGCATAGGGTTGGGCTGATTGCACGGCGGTTGCCCAAGCGGATAGCGCCTGGTCGTCGTGGCCCTCGAAGGCCAGCACGCGGCCTAGTTGCGCCCAGATTGCGGGGCGGGCTGCGGGCGCGGCGGCTGCCAGGGCGAGGCGGGTCTGGCGCTCGGCACGCACGCCATCGCGCCGAGCCAGGTAGGCATAAGAGAGGCTAAGGCGTACCTGCGGAGTGTTATAGATGGGAAGGGTTTGTTCCAGGAGGGCCTGGGCCTGGGAATAGCGACCTTCCTGGAGGAGAGCATCGGCCTGGTGGGCGTTATAGCGCCCCACGCTGGCAGGGCTGTTCCACGCCCACAGCACCGAAGCCACCAGGGCGGCGATCAGTAGGAGCGCACCCACTGCTGCGCCGCTCTCGCCGAGGGATGAGTACCGAGTACCGAGTACCGAGTCGCTTGCGCCTTGTGGCATTTCTATGTTGGCCACACTCAGCACTCAGTCCTCGGTCCTCATTGCTCGGTAGACCGCGTAATGCTGGGCGGCTACTTTCTCGGTGGAGAAGTAGTCTAGCGCGCGCTGTCTGCCGAGTTGCGAGAGCTGGGTGTGGAGGGTCCCGTCTTGCAGGAGGCGGCGCAGCTGGTAGGCAAGTTGTTGGGTATCGCCTTCGGGGTAGGTGAGGCCCGCATTGCCCAGCACTTGAGGTATCTCCCCTGCGTCGGAGCCGACTACGGGCACCCCGCACGACATGGCTTCCACTGCCACCCGCCCGAACTGCTCGCGCCAATTGCGCCGGGTCTCGGAGGGCAGCACGAAAACATCAAGCGCGTTCATAAAGGCGGGAAGGCCGGAGTTGTGGATCACGCCTGGTAAATGGAGGCGAGATTGCAGGCCAGCGGCGTGGGCAGCTTCCGCCAATTCGTCTCGCAAGGGGCCGCTACCCGCCAGCGCCAGGTGAACGCCATCGCGCTCACGCGCTATTTCGGCGAAGGCGTCCCAAAGGGTACGCAGGCCCTTCTCTTCCACTAGTTTTCCGGCGTAGCCAATTACACAGGCCGCTTGCGGGACGCCGAGGTCGCGGCGGGCAATAGCGCGTGTGGCGGGGTCGGGAGCGAAGGCACAGGCGTCGGTGGGGAGGGGCACCACGCGCAAGTCGCCTCTGTAGTCCTTGGAGCGGAGGGTACGGGCTACGTGCGTGCCACAAGCCAATATCGAATCGGCATGGCGAAAAGAGTATCGCTCGAAGAGACGGAAGGGGAGAGGATAGCGCTTCTTGATGTTCTGCGCTGCGTAGAGCAGCACCTGGCTATGTGGCAGAAAGATGAGCCGCAGCACCAGCAAGCAGGCGGCCAGGAGAGTATGGGCCTCTTCGTAGCAATAGATAACGTCCGGGCGGTAACGGAGGAGCTGGTACAAGAGGCTGGGGAAGAAATATATATAGTAGAAGCCTGTGAAGAGCGTGGTCGCTTTGACCAGGCGATAGTCGCGGTCGCCGGGGTCTTCGGCATGGACGGTCCGTCCGGCGCGCTCAGGCCATCGGCGGGGCACCAGCAGCGTCATGGCGAGGTCGGGGCACTTGCCCAGGACGGCGAGCGGCTTCTGGTACTCGGCCACCACGCCGGCGTGCCAAATCCACATAACACGCAGGCGACCGTGCCAGGGGGCCTCTCCCCGGCACAAGGCCGATACATCTCCTAATGCCGAGGCAGCCAGGGGGCGGGACGTTTGCGTGGCTGTCACCGGCTCTCCCCCTTGCTCGGCCTGAGCGTTGCTTCGTAAATGCTGTAGGTCTGGCGAGCGGTGCGCTCCCAGGTGAACAGGCGGGCGCGCTCCTTTCCGCGCTGGCCCAGTTCGGAGCGCAGGGCATAGTCGGTCCAGAGGCGCGCGATGGCCTGGGATAGCGCCTGTTCGTCGCCGGGCGGGACCAGCAGGCCGGCGTCGCCCACCACCTCCATGAGCGAGCCGCCCGACGAACAGACCACCGGGCAGCCGAGCGACATGGCCTCCAGCGGGTCAAGCCCGAAGCCTTCGTAAATGGACGGATAGACGAACATGCGGGCGGCGGACATCAGCAGGCGCTTGTCTGCCTCGCTGAGAGCGCCCAGAAAGCGCACCCGCCCGCCATCCCGCGGGCCCAGTGAGGCCGCCGCAGCGCGCACGTCCGGGAAGACCCCGCCCGGTTCGGGGACCGCGCCGCCCATAACTAGAACGGGCTGGCCGTGCTCGTGTGGGCAAAGGTTGTCGAGAGCAGCACGCCATGCGCTCAAGAGGAGGGGCACGCTCTTGCGGCGGTCGAAGCCGCCTATGTAGAAGGCGAAATCGGCGGGCAGGCCGAACCTGGCGCGCACTTCGTCAAGTTCTTGCTGGGCCGGTTCAAGATGCGCTTCGATGCCCAGGTAGACGGTCTGCACTCTGTCTGGGGGCACTTTCAGCACCCGGATCACGTCGTGGCGCGAGGCGTCGGAGTCGGCGATAATAGCGTCGGCGCGCTTGGCGGCGATAGCGGCCAGCAGCAGATAGAGACGCACGGTGAGCGACCCGCTATAGCCGGGCAGCACCCAGGGTATCATGTCATGCGCTGTGACAACGGTGGGGCCTGTTTTCCGCATAGGGGCCGACAGGTAGGGGACGTGGAGCAATTGGGCATAGCGTCGTCGCGCCAGGCGCGGCACCGTCCACTGCTCCCAGATGAGCTTGTCGAGGTTATCACTTTTGCCGCCGAGCGGGCGCTGTGGGGCGGGCGCGGTACGAAAATAGTCGCTTACAGGCACGCTTTCTGTAGAAGAAGCGGGGGGCAGCAGCATAGTGAAAGTGTCAGATGGGGAAGAGAGCGGAGGGAGGGCAGACCACAGATGCCTGAGATATTGCCCTGAGCCGGTACGGGGCCGCTCCCAAAAATAACCGTTGATTGCCACGCGCATTGTGGGGTAATTATATCACACGATTCCCTTGACGCGCCTTTGCCATGCTGGTATAGTAGCCCAGCGAAAGCGCGACACTCATCAGAACGTATGACAGGCGAGTTTGACCAGGACTACTATCAGGGAGTGGGGGTAGAGCGACAGCTTGCCCAGTATGCGTTTGTCCGCGAGGAGCGAGACCGTGAGGTGCGTCTGCTGTTTAGAGACGTAGCGGCGAGCGAGATAGCGCGGGCGTTCCGGGCGGCGGGCGCATCTTTGATTACTCTGTCCGGTGAGCGCACCGGAGCCGTCCCGGCTGTAGAGCGCGAGGCCCAGCCCGGCGAAGCAGAGGAAGGTATGTCGCCTCGCGGTAGTGGCAGGCGGCACAAGGGCAAGACAGAGCGGGCCCCGCCAAGGGGCGAGCCTATCTTGCGCTACTTCTACGCTTTGGGCGAGCTTGTTTATACGGTGAGCATTATCTCTCCGTCGGGAGTGGTCGCCTCTGTTGCGGGCATTTACCCCTCGGCGTCGCTGTCCGAGCGCGAGCTACAGGACCGCATCTCCCTGGTTTTCGTGAGGCCCGAAGCCTGAACCGAGAAACCGAGACCTGAAAAGCAGTTGATTTGAGCCTAACACGCCCTTTCCCCACTCTTTCTTCTTCTATTCCTGCCGCCGTTGTATCGCAGACGGTAGGACCGTACGCCCCTATGCTGCCGCAGGTGATGAGCCTGAAGTTGGGGCTTGCTCCTTCGGGCGATAGCGGCCCGCGCGGGTGGGGCTCGCGCATCGAGCAAGCCGAGATAGAACTGGGCTATAACCACATCGGGCTGGAGGAGTTGGTGGCGCGCGAAGGGGTGGATTGGGCGCGCGCGCTTACGCTGATTGAAGAGTTGTGCGCGTGCTGCTCGCAGGCCAACACGCTGGCTTATGCGCAGGCGGTAGAGGCGATGGGCAGCCTGATCGTGCCGCCCAGGGCCGCGTACTTGCGGCTGGTGCTGGCCGAGACCGAGCGTATAACATCGCACCTGATGAACTCTGCGGATATGATGCAGGCTCTCGGCTTGCGCGACGAAGAGGCGGCTCTGCGCGACTTGCGAGAGCGTGTCACGCACACGATGGCCGAGTGGAGCGGGGGGCGCGTTTACCCTAGCCTGGTCGCTTACGGCGGACTGGCGCGCAACACTGACGAGATCGCCTGCCGGTCCTTGACACTGGGGCTGCGCCACGTTGAGCGCGCGCTGCGAGCGCAGGTGAACGCCATTATAAATAGCCGCGAGGTGGCGGCGAGATTGGTGGGGCTGGGGCCTATCACGGCGGAAGAGGCGACCATTGCGGGTCTGCGAGGCCCCGTGGCGAGGGCGTCGGGCATCGCTGCGGACATGAGAGCGGCCTTTCCGACGGGGGCATACGAGGACGAAGGCGTGACGATAGTGGCGCAGAGGGGTGGGGACGCTTTCTCGCGCCTGGTGGTGCGCCTATTAGAGTGCCTGGAGAGCTTCCGTATAGTTGAGCAGGCGCTGGACGACCTGCCGCCGGGGCCGGTGAAGGCACGGGGCAGCGCCGAGCTTCGGGGCGGGAGCGGCATAGGCCGCGTCGAAGGGCCGAGAGGCGAGGTCTTCTGCTGGATACAGGGTGGACCCGATGGGCTGAGAGGCCTGCACCTCAGCGCGGGTTCGTTCCCGACGCTGGGTATACTGCCCGGGCTGTTGCGCGGGCAGAACCTTGAGGACGTGCGCTTGCTGCTGCTGTCGGTTGACCTGTGCTTGGCGTGCGCGGAGAGGTGATTGAAGCGCGCGGCGTAGGGGCAGGCATAAGACCTGCCCCTACACTGTCTGATTACTTAATTGCTGACCTCTACGCATGATTTCTGCATCGTTCATTTTAATAGTTACCGCTCTCTTTTGCGCGGCGTTGGGCTTCGCGCCGCGTTTATCCGGCCTAGCGAGGCTGGCTGCCGTGCTGGGCGTTGCTATTGCGCTGGGGGTGTCGCTTTGGAGCGAGGGGTTGTCCGGCGGCGGGACGGTGGCAACGGTGCAGAATTGGCC
>JBBSGN010000190.1:0-5904 GCA_038254085.1 Chloroflexia bacterium
GGGCCGACATCGGCAGGCGCGAGGGTCTGGACAAGGAGATTGCCTTCGCCCGCTCGCTGCCGGTAGCAAAGGCGCTGGACCCCGATACGCTGCTGATCTACGAGCTCAACGGCGCTCCCTTGCCCGCGAATCACGGAGGGCCTGTCCGCCTCCTAGCACCCGGCTGGTATGGCATGGCCTCCGTGAAGTGGGTTGTGCGGATCACCGCTCTGGAGCAACCGTTCACCGGCCACTTCCAAACCGACCGTTACGTGCTGCAAGAGCCGGGCAACCCATCAATAGAGCCGGTGCGCGAGATGCGCGTAAAGTCGCTCATCACCAGTCCCACATCAGGCGACACCCTATCGCCAGGCAAGCATACGATAACCGGGGTTGCATGGTCCGGGGCAGGCGTAATCGCCAGGGTCGAGGTCAGTCTTGACAGTGACGGTAACTGGCAGCCCGCCACGCTGCTCGGTAATGCGACGCCCTATACCTGGCGGCAATGGGAACTGGCATGGACACCCCCACGCCCCGGCAGGTACGTTATCCGCGCTCGCGCCACCGACCAGCAGGGCGTTGCCCAGCCCGATGTCGCCCCCTGGAACAGGCTGGGGTATGTCAATAACGCTATTCAGTACGTGATTGTCGAAATCAACGCTTAGTTCCAGGCAACCGCCATTACACCGCAAAGACTCGGGGAACACGGAGATTAGGAAAGCACAGAATCTTCGTGTCCATCGCCCAGAGGGCACCCGTCTTTGTGGTTCATTCATGCTCCGGTAGCAAAAACGGCCTTGACGCTTACCCACGCCCCCGGTTACAATGGTCTTTACTCTTATATTTTACCCGCCTGGGAGGTTCCGTCTTATGGAATACATGTCCAGCCGCGAGGTTCGCTCTCGCTTCATACAGTTCTTCATTGACAATGGGCACACGCGCGTGTCTTCGTCGTCGCTGGTGCCTGCCAACGACCCTACGCTACTCTTCACCAGCGCGGGCATGGTGCAGTTCAAGGACGTTTTCCTGGGCAACGAGACCCGCCCGTACAAGCTCGCCACCACCTCTCAGAAGTGCATGAGGGCAGGCGGCAAGCACAACGACCTCGAAAACGTCGGCCCCTCCATACGCCACCAGACTTTCTTCGAGATGCTCGGCAACTTCTCCTTCGGCGACTATTTCAAGCGCGAAGCCATTGCCTACGCCTGGGACTTGCTCACCAACGGCTTCGGCCTCGACCCTGACCGCCTCTGGCCGACCATTTATCAAGACGACGACGAGTCGTTTAACCTATGGCAAGAGGTAGCAGGCGTGCCCGCCCAGCGCATCACCCGTCGCGGGGCGGAGGACAACTTCTGGGCGATGGGCGACACCGGGCCGTGCGGACCCAACAGCGAGATTTACTGGGATTTCTACCCCGAGCGCGGCGAGACCGACAATCCCGCCACCGACGAGGACCGCTTCTTCGAGATATGGAACCTGGTCTTTATGCAATTCGACCAGCCCGGCGATGGCTCGCTCGCGCCTCTTGAGAAGCCGGGCGTGGACACCGGCATGGGCCTTGAGCGCATGTGCGTGGTGATGCAGGGCGTCGGCAGCACCTACGAGACCGACCTGTTCATGCCAATCATGGACCGCACACGCGAACTGACCGGCCAGAGCGCCGACGAGATGGCCCGCCAGCTAACGTCCTATCGCGTGATAGCCGATCACGGGCGTGCCGCCACCTTCCTGATTGGCGACGGCGTGATACCGGGCAACGAGTGGCGTAGCTACGTCCTGCGCCGGGTCATGCGCCGCGCTATGGTGCATGGACGTAAGCTGGGCCTGGACAGACCCTTCTTGGGCGAGATCGCCAAGACCGTTCTGGAGATCATGGGAGACATCTACCCCGAAATCGTGCAGCGCCGCGACTTCATACTGAACACCATCCTCGCCGAGGAAGAGAGTTTCGGGCGCACCCTGGTCGCCGGCCTCACCCGGTTCGACCAGACCGTGTCCAGCCTCGGCCTGCAACCTGGCGACACCTTCCCCGGCGACGAGATATTCCGCCTGTACGACACCTTCGGCCTCTCCAAAGACCTCATCACCGACCTGGCCAACGCTCGCGGCCTCAATACCGACCTGGACGCCTATAACACCGCCATGACCCGCCAGCGCGAGCAGAGCAAGACCGGCTCCAAACTCGGTAAGGGTGAGCGCGAAAGCCTGGATGTCTATCAGCAGGTCTCCCCCCAGCCCACCCGCTTCCTCGGCTACGATTACTCTATGCTGGATAGCACAGGCAAGGTGCTAGGCATCATACAGAACAAAGAGATCATGGACAGAGCAGGCCAGGGCCAGGAAGTAGAAGTCGTGCTCGACCAGACGCCCTTCTACCCGGAGGGCGGCGGGCAGATTGGGGACAAGGGCTTCCTCACCTGGGAGGGTGGACGGATGGTGGTGCAGGACACCCGCAGGCCGGTGGGCGGCATAATCGTCCACAAGGGTGTCGTCACCGAAGGCACGCTTCGCACCGGGGTCGGGGTCCACGCCGAGGTGCCGGGCGGCGTGCGCTGGGACACCATGCGTAACCACACCGCCACCCACCTCCTCCAAAAAGCCTTGCGCGACGTGCTGGGAACCCATGTCCACCAGGCCGGGTCGGTGGTCGAGCCTGTGCGCCTGCGCTTCGACTTCACGCACGGCCAGGCCCTCACCCAGGAAGAGACAGCCACCATAGAGCGCATCATCAACGAGCAGATACGCGCCGACTACCCCGTGCAGGCCGCCGAGATGGACTATCAGGCTGCCTTGGCCTTCGGCGCGATGGCCCTGTTCGGCGAGAAGTACGGCTCGGTGGTCCGCATGGTTCGCATCGCCCACCACGGTGGGCACCCGGGCTACGAGAGCAAAGAGCTGTGCGGCGGCACGCATGTCGCTAGCACGGGCCAGATAGGGGCATTCTTCATCACCTCCGAAGGCTCTATCGGTTCCGGCGTGCGCCGCATCGAGGCCGTCACCGGGGCCGGGGCCGTCCAGTACGCCCAGGAGCGCCGTGACACCCTGGCCGACGTGGCCTCTCGCCTGCAAACCACCCCCAACCGCGCAGCCGAGCAGGCAACCACGCTGCAAAACCAACTGCGCGAAGCCCACAAGCGCATCGAAACGTTGGAGCGTCAGATAGCCAGGGGCATGAGCGATAGCGGGGGGCCGGGTGGCCTTGCCCAGCAGGTTCGCCAGGTAGACGGCGTAAAAGTCCTCACCGGCAGAGCCTCCGCCGCCAACATGGACACCCTCAAAGAGGTCGGGGACCACCTGCGCGACAAGCTAGGCTCCGGCGTGGTCGTGCTCGGCAGCCTCATAGACGGCCAACCCAAGCTGCTGGCGATGGTCACGCCCGACGCAATCGAGCGCGGCCTGAGCGCAGGCGACATTATCAAGGAGATCACCCCCGCCGTCGGCGGCAAAGGCGGCGGCCGCCCCAACATGGCCCAGGGCGGCGGCAACAAGGCATCGGGGTTGGATAAGGCGCTAGAGATGGTGGCTGGTTTGGTGGCGCGGAAACTGGGGGTTGATGAGGGATAACGCCGAGGAGCCAGGGCAGACTGGCAGCAGCCATGACAGCTGTGCACTCCGTACAAAGCGCCCAAGGCGAACGCCTTTTGTGAGCGGTTCCTGGGCAGCATCCGCCGTGAGTGCCTCGATCACCTGCTGATCCTTGGGGAGAGGCATCTGCACCGGGTGATCAAAGAGTATGTGGAGTACTACAACTCGGCCCGCCCACACCAGGGCATTGGCCAAGCCATCCCGGAAGTGGCATGCTCACTAATGCAAGAAGCTCCGCCGGCTGCTGATAGGGCCGAGGCAAAGATAATCAACTTTCCGATTCTGGGTGGCTTACACCACGATTACAGACGGGTGGCATGAGACATCGAAGGTCGCTAACATGCCTGAGGACGGGCGGATGACGCTCGTAGCCAGCACAGCGCTTGCATACCCTGATGTCTAGCTTGAGCAGTTCTCCTCTTATCCGCTCAGCACCCCACAGCCGGTTGTCGACAGCTATCTGCTTGATCAACTCCACCGTTTCTGTTGCCAGTCTCGGTTTGGGCGACTTGGCTTTCGACTTTCTTTTCCAGAATAGCCGGAATCCTTGTCGGTGCCAGCGGAGCAACGTGCCCGGCTGTACTATAAGCAGAGCGCTCTTCCATGTTCGGAGCTTACTTGCTAGCAGCGCCAATAGGGCTCGGTCAGCGTTGTTGAGTTAGGGTCTGTTGACTTGCCGGCGCAGAACTATGAGTTGCTGACGCAGCAAGGCGTTCTCCATTATCAGTTCCTGCTTACTGCGGCACACGTCCAGCACAGCGCCAGCGGGAAGGGAGTGGCCGACTGGCCTCCTCCGCAGCCAACTGACAACGCCACGGACAGCGCCGCTCCGCAGGTGCAGCACAGCCACAAAGTAGGTATGTGCCATGCCCTGAGTGCTTAGAAGAGGATCCTGAGGCATGAACCAGAGCACTACAAGGAACCTAGAAAACCCAATCAACATCAAATCCTTCTCCCTGGCGAAGAGCGAAGCGTACTGAACTAAGAATGGTCCCACAGATTCTAATCGTTCAGGCTCAACTGCACCAGCAAGAAGCAGCCGCTTGGTACGAATTTCTGACTATGGGCGGCAGAGTAGCAGTGCATTTTAGGCACAGACAGGCCTGGTAGACTGCACACGAGTTTCTGACGCTTCCATCCTGCCTACAGATACTCGACACGGCCTTGCATATCATCAGCATCCAAAACCTCATGAATTAGTGCAAGGCCACGAATCATATCTCCGATAGAGACGCGCCGGGAGGTATAGACAATAGCTGCGTGAGGAAAACCGGAGGCGTGCAGGCGCAGAAAATCGTCATCTCGGGTAAAGAACACGCGGCCCTCTCTTTGCGCAAACGCCAATTGCTCTTCGTCAGCAACGCCAAGCCGTCCAGCCTCCGGTACAGTCAAGACATCTATGCCACGCTGTCGCAGGCCGAGCACTACCGCACGTGCAATGTGCTCGTCCATGTAGAACCTAATCTTCGCCGCCACGCGCTTGCAGTTTCAGCAACTTCTGCTTCACCAGCGAGGGCGATTGCTGTCGCAAGGTTTCGGCGAAGAGATCGCCTTCCGCGATCTGGCGAGCTACCTCGTCGCGATGATCGAAGTAGTAGGCCAAAGCGGCGTAGACGTCGCTGAGGGTTAGATTGTATTCAACCGCTATCTCGTCCGCGCTCATGCCCATGCGCTCATGCCAGACGGCAATATCATGGACGGTGATGCGATGCCCGGCTATGCGCGGCTTACCCCCGGCGATGCCCGGCGTTATCTCGATGTGCTGATCAAGTACCTTCACGATCATAAACGTTCTCTAGCTTGCCTGCTTGCTCCTTGGGTCGATTATAGCAGATACCGATGGAAGTGGCAGAACTGAGGACACGAGCCAGTATTGGAGACCATCAAGCGCTGCACGGTCTTGCTTTGCCTGATCCACAAAGCCTGCCCTGGCTTGTCTTGGCTACATAGCTGCCTAGCTGATCCGTGCTAGTGAACGCCTGTTGAAAGCTGCGGATGAGCTGTGTAGCCAGTACACCGGCTCATGCGTGGGGCTCCATTTACTGTCAACAATTGTCGGTAAGCTTCACTCTAGCAGTGTAATGTGCGGTAACCTCATCCACACATACATTGGCTGCCAAGCCGCCTCCCGATGGTAGTCGTGAATGATCCCGCCAAGAACGTCCCGACGCTTCACTGCACCATCTCTGCGCGCACTATCGATTGGTATTGGGCAGCGTCAGCGTTGCCCAATACGTTGGTGGGGACGGGCTTGGTTGAAATAGGCGATGTACTCCGTAAGCACACATCGTAGACGGCTTTCATTCACGATCAGCAGCCGATCCAAGCATTCCTCAC
>JBBSGN010000191.1:0-5902 GCA_038254085.1 Chloroflexia bacterium
CTCAAGCAATATCGGCGCATTGCTACGCGCTACGAGAAGCTGGCGGAGAACTATCGAACTATGCTGGTTGTTGCCTCTATCCTCCTTTGGTTGTAATTTGCAAACACGCCCTAATCTCCGCTCGTAGGCGAGCATTAGGCGTTTGAACCAGGCGCTTCCTGTTCAGAATGTTTTCGCATTCGGGATATTTCTCCCTAGCAGGACGCTGAGATAAGATGTAAACTGAGATGCTAAGGAACGTTCATTTTATCATCTTTGCCTCATGTCTTACCATAACTAGCCGGCCAATCTCAGCCAAGGCTGTCGCACGGGTATGCCAACAGGGCAACCTTGGTGGGGGTTGAAAAAAGTGAATAGGCTTGAAGAGGTGGGCAAGCTCCTCGTTGTTTTCTCTAGTGGGCTAGCACTATTAGTGCTGGCTGCTATCATGCTATGGTCGCCCAAGGACGCTCATGCCTCGGCAAGCTGTACCACCAATCGCGCGCCTTCTGGCGTGTATACTCTTACGCTCTGCCTCGCTAACCCGCCAAACAACGCATTATTGACCAATGCGGCCACAGTCTCAGCTTCAGTCACCGTGCCCGGCACTACCCCGAGCGCGCCACACGTCGTCTTTTATCTCGCCACCCCGCCTCTACGGCAGTACATCTTCAACGATGGGTTTGAGAGCGGCTCCTTCTCTGCCTGGACCACTCACAGCAGTGGCTTCATTGTGCAAAGCTCAACCGTCAATAGCGGAGTGTATGCCGCTCAGGGCAATACATCAAACGGTAATACTTATGCTGAAAAGAACCTGCCCTCTACTTACACGGACGGTTACTCTCGCATCTATTTCTATTTGGCCTCTAACACAACCAACGTTGCCCTCCTCAAGTACCGCATCTCCTCAGGCTCCTTGATTGGTGGGCTGTATGTCAGTTCAGCGGGCAAGCTAGGTTTGCGAAGCGATGCAGGTAATGTGACCCTGACGAGCGCCACTACTGTTACTACAGGCTTGTGGCACTCGTTAGAGTTGCACGCCACGATAAATGGGGCAAGCGGCAGCAGCGAGGTATGGTTGGACGGGGTGCGAGTGAACGACTTATCGGTCACGATAAACCTGGGCACTAATGCGATAGGCCGCTTGATGGTCGGGGAGTTGCAAACGGCTAGAACCTACAATGTCTACTTCGATGACACTGTCTTTGATACTCAACGAGTTGGGCCATAGGGAGGATGAAGAAGTTGATGTTACAAGCTGACAAGCGAGATCTTGTACAGGATCTTCGGGAAGGCAGAATAGGACGCCGCGACTTCTTGAAGCGCGCGTTTGCGCTCGGCATATCGGTGAGCAGCGCGGGTGCTATGCTGCGTGCTCTGGATGCGAGCGCGGCTGCCGATCCGACCCTCGGCGAGATGGACGCACAGCGAGTGCGCAACTGGTACAAGACGGACCCGCACTCCCATTCGGTCGTGAGCGCCGAGGCGTACCCAGATATGGGTATCGTGAGCCAGGCGGCTCAGAATAACGGCTACAACGCTATCTTCTTGACGGACCACAATCACGCCAGCAGCTTCGAGATCTACGAGATCACCGCGAACCATGTGGTACTCAACGACAGCTACACTCGCTGGACGACCAGTACCTATGGCGCGCTTACCTCGACAGTGAACGAGCTTGTGGCCTCCCCTGTCTACTCTGGGATGCGCTCGCTCCATCTGATGAGCATATCGGGTTCGTATGGTGAAACGTTCGTCTGGACACGGCGTGGGCCGAGCTTTCGAGCGGGCGATATCATCTTGCAGGTGGCTATCTATCCGACTCGCCTTGACCCCGGCTCCGGCGTATACGTTTCCGTGGCTATCGGCGGCGACCCTTCGTTGGCGGCGCTCCACCCCAACTCGGGTTATACGACTCAGGCCGGTGTAATCTCGCCAGGCAAGAGCACGGTTCTCGTTTGGCAGTTGGGCACTGCGCGTGCGCCTTCCGGCGACCCCAACGCACGGGTGCTCACTTACCCGCTCGGTCCATACACGCTAAACAGTTGGAACTTCTACACGATCAACATCAGCCAGGCGCTTGGTGACATCCCGGTCGCGGACCGCCCGCTCGACTATAACGGGCTGTCGCACCTGAAGATAGCCGCCGCGGGGAACAAGGGCGCAGCCGAGGCATACTTCGACGCCTACTCGATGGACGCCTCGGCCCCCCTCGCCCCGGGGGACGAAGTCGTATACAGGAATAGCCTTGCTCATACTTATGACAGTGGTCTCTTCAAGATCTTCCCTTCGGTAGAGCTGGGTCAATTCAAGCACGCCCAGAGGTTCAACTTTGCCATCACCGATCCTTCCCAATTCGTCGGGTATGCCAACGGTATAGATGGAATCCTCGCAACCCAGCAGAGTGGCTATCTGGCTCAACTCAACCACCCCGGGATACCAGGTGGGGTGTCTCCACAGGAAGCCATTGACACGCGAGGGGAGGGTGCGGACCAGATAGAAGTGAATAAGGACCCCATGATAGACATCTGGGACCAGATCCTCCTGCAGGGGGTGCAGTTGCTCGGTATTAAATCGACCGACACTCATTACGCCGAGTACGACACCTGGGACTCCACTTATGTTTACGCTACAACGCTCGAGTTCGACCCGCTAATGCAGGCCATGTTCGAGGGGCGAACATTCGCTGCACACGGATTTGTGGGTCCCGTAGCTTTCAACCTCCATAGTGGATCACAAGAACCGTATCCCGCACGCTACCCTATGTACGTGCCCGATAGTTACGGCACAACCCACGTGCATCTCTCCGTACCAGGCGGGTTGAACAGCCGGGACGCTATTCGCTGGATCCGCAACGGAGTGGTTATTGCAATAGACGGACCGACCGGAGGGGTCTACGACGTGACGCGCACCATCCCGCTCAACGGACCCCCAACTTACGTGAGAGCCGAGGTTCGGGCGATCAGTAGCGTGGTGCGCGCCCTGACGCAGCCGATCTTCTTTCTCACAGTTCCGGGTCTGCCGACAGACAAAACATTTCATATAGACGCAGTCCTCACCGCGGATGGGCGCGGCTACACGAAGCTCATCACGAAGGGGATAACGGCCTCAAGCTGGGACGCGGCTAACCGGCTGCTATCGCAGACGCTTGACAACCCTGCCAATGCGCTTGTCCGAGAGCTAATAACGACAAACGCTGCTCCCCATGGCATCACTGTGGATGAAGCTCTGATACCTATGACCGATTCGCTTGCTGCCTTTAACGCCGCTGTTGGCTCGATCTGGTATTACAGCATCACCTCCCGATTGCTGTACCTCAAGGTCCTGCATACGACGAATATATGCAACGTTACACTCAATTTTTCTTAGGCGTTCGGCGGCATCTGTGATCTGCGGCGCGCCAATTCGTAATAGGCTGGTATTCACGCTCATCTACTGAGAGATAGCAGGATATCGGGAACCTGTTAGGGAAGAGAAACTTTGGGCAAGTGCCCGCCACGATTTCTGAACCGCAGCCCCCATGGAGGGAGTCGCACACAAGCACAATGAAGCAACCTACTCTAGTTACACAAAATCTGGAAGACAGATCGGGCATCCAGACATCTGCCACTTTAGCACCGCCACGCCGTAGAGGGCTGGTGCTGGAAAGGGTCCAGCTCGGTGCTGTCGTTCAGCGTTTGCTGCTAGTGCTGGTATTTGCGGGAGGTGCCTTCCTCCGGCTGTGGCAGATCAACGCACTGGGATTCAACACTGACGAGGCGGTGTATGCCGGGCAAGCTGCGGGCATAGTCGGCGACCCGAGCCTGGCCCCCTACTTCCCGGTCTTTCGTGCCCACCCGCTCCTTTTCCAGTTTGCCACCGCGCTTACCTTCGGATCAGGCGTGAACGACCTGACCCCGAGGCTCCTCTCCGTGGCGATTGGCCTGGGGACCGTCTACCTGGCTTACCTGATCGCTAAACTCCTCTACGGGCACCGGATAGGAGTTCTGACCGCTTTTATCCTGGCCGTCATGCCTTACCATGTTACGGTGACTCGCCAGAACCTGCTGGACGGCCCGTTGACCTTCTGCGCTACGCTCAGTCTGTATCTGATGGCCCGGTTTGCGGCCAGCGGGCGACCGGCTTGGCTCTATGCTATGGGCACCGCGCTGGGCCTCACGTTCATGACTAAAGAGACAGGTATAATAGTGATTGGCGCCTTTTTTGCCTTTCTAGCGCTCTCTCCAGAGATCCGTGTGCGGTTGCGGGACCTGGCGCTGGCGATACTCGGCATGGCGATGATCGTGGTACTGTTCCCGATCTCTCTTGCGCTCGCCGGAGGTCTGGGCACGGCCCAAAGTTACCTGGTCTGGCAGTTGTTTCGGAGGCCTAATCACGAGTGGAGCTTCTACCCGGCACAGGTGACGCTGGCAATCGGGCCATTGGTGGTGTTAGTGGCTATTCTGGGGCTGTGGCTGCTGCGTCGCGAGCGAAGTTGGCGAGAGAAACTGCTCGTTGCATGGATAGTGGTGCCCTCGCTATTCTTCGAGCTTTGGCCCACCAAGGGCTTCCAGTATCTGCTTGTGGTTACACCCGCTTTCGCGGTGCTGGCCGGACGAATGTTGTTGGGGTGGCCTGCCAACCGCAACTGGAGCTTCCGAGGGCTGAATGGGGCCTGGCTACGAGGGCTGGCCGTAGGTATAGTGGCTCTGTCCCTACTGGTACCCAGCTGGGTTCTTATCCAACCTTCGTCCTCCAGTGTATTCCTGGCGGGGTCGGGTGGAGTGCCCGGAGGGCGGGAGGCGGGACTCTGGATGCGGAGCAACGTCCCGGCCGGGTCGCTGTCGCTGACTATCGGGCCTTCAATGGCCAATGTACTCGAATTCTATGGACACCGCAAGGCGTATGGGCTGTCGGTCAGCCCGAACCCATTACATCGTAATCCATCATATGAGCCGGTCTACAACCCGGACTACCAGATTCGCAACACAGACTTGCAGTACCTGGTCTGGGACTCCTTTTCGGCTGCCCGTTCGCCCTTCTTTGCGCAAAAACTGCTCGGGTACGTAAAGCGCTATCACGGCAGGGCAGTGCATACCGAGTCGGTGGAAGTAAGCACATCGGCAGGGGCAACCGCCCAGACGCCGGTCATTGTTATCTACGAGGTGCGTCCATGATCCGTACTGTCTTACTAGCTCTCCTCGGAGTGTGTGCCCTTTCGACCAGTCTGGCTCAACCAGTAGCTCTGGCTCAGTCGCAATCCAGCGGCCCGCAACCGAAGACGCCCATTCAGCACTTCATTGTGCTTATGCAAGAGAACCATTCGTTCGATAACTACTTCGGCACGTACCCCGGCGCGAATGGTATTCCGCCCGGAGTATGTATGCCTGTCAATCCCACCGACCCCAAGAACACGCAGTGCGTGAAGCCATTCCGCATCGGCGATCGAGCGATCGTGGACCTGGGCCACAATGCGAACATACAGAATGCTCAGTTCAACAACGGCAGCATGAACGGTTTCATCTACGCCTTCAGCCAGTTGGGGGGTGGAGGCACTCTGACAATGGGCTACTACGACGACCGTGACCTCCCTTTCTACTGGAACGTTGCCGACGAGTATGTGTTGTATGACCGGTTCTTTACATCGGCCGCCGGCGGCAGTGTATGGAACCATCTTTACTGGGTGACCGGAACACCGGGCAACACCCTAGACTCAATACCACCTGGGGGGTTCGGAGACCTGCCGACAATCTTTGACCGCCTCGAGGAGCGAGGCATCTCTTGGAAGTTCTACGTACAAAATTACGATCCGCAGATCAACTATCGCACCCGCAATTCGCAGCAGGACCGCAATCGGAGCGCGCAAGCGATATGGGTGCCCTTGCTTGATTATGGCCGCTATATTGACAACCCCAAGCTCTTTAGTCACATAGTTGATGCCCAG
>JBBSGN010000192.1:0-5862 GCA_038254085.1 Chloroflexia bacterium
AGGTCTCGATAGCTCAAACCATAGCGTAGATACCACCGAACGCACAGCAAGATAATCTGAGCTTCAAAATGCCGGTATTTGAATAGCTTGGGTCGAGGACTGGATAGCATAAACAGCGATCCCTACTTGCAAGAATCGTTGGTTGGAGGCACTTTACCAGACCCGCTCCATTGTTGCAACACAGCCCATCAAACAGGCTACCGCGCTTTTCGAGGAGAGCCTGGTCCTGCATCGTGAGACCGGAAATAAGCCCGGTATCATCGAGAGCCTGTCCGGATTCGCCGGAGTGGCGGGCGCGCAAAGGCAGCCTGAGCAGGCGGCGCGGTTGTTCGGCTCATCTGCTGCTCTAATAGAGGCCACCTCCTAGAGGCCACCTCCGTGCGGACATGGCCGGCAGAACTTGCCATTTTGGAGCGGAACTTGGCTGCTGCGCGCGCTCAATTGGACGAAGATGCCTGGATGGCAGCCTGGGAGCAAGGCAGGGGTATGACTATGGAGCAGGCTATAGCCTATGCGCTGGAGGGGTGAGAACAGGCACCCGCTGTTCTGCTTGACGTGCTATTTCGCGGATCATACCTGCAAAGATAAGCCGGTGGACCGGATATAGTGCGTACCAATAGATGAGTCCGGCCAGCCCTCTCGGCTGGAACCACGCAGTCTGCTGGAGCATAGACTGCCCGGCACCGGCAAGAGAGCCAGACGATTCAGGAGAGCCAGGAGAGGTGGGGGAGAGAGGCTCGACGCGAAATTCCAGCCAGCCCCTGCCAGGCAGGCGCATCTCAGCACGCAGGCGAATGAGTTTTCCGCGCTCCACGGCCTCCACTCGCCACCAGTCGAGCGCATCGCCCTCCACAAGGTCGATTGGATCGCGGCGGCCTCGCCGCATACCGACGCCGCCCGTGAGCCTGTCAAGGAAGGCTCGCGCTTTCCACAGCCAGTTGGCGTAGTACCAGCCGTTGCGTCCGCCAATGCGCGCAAATGCCTGGTAAACTTTGTCCAGGTCAGCTATCACGATACGTTCACGGCGCTCCATTATCATGCCTTGCTCTGCGTGCAGCCGGGTCGCGGGTGGGTGTGCATATGGGGACGATTGGAGGGAACTTGCCCAGTTGGTCTCTACCAGGTTGAGGTCGGTGTTCTCC
Source organism: Chloroflexia bacterium (assembly GCA_038254085.1). Lineage (GTDB taxonomy): Bacteria > Chloroflexota > Chloroflexia > QHBQ01 > JADMIH01 > JADMIH01. The sequence continues at coordinate 1,143 of JBBSGN010000192.1, forward strand.
AGAGCAACACGAACAGCTTCATAATAGCTTATGGGCTTTATTTCAGGGAAAAGCCGGTGTGCGAGATCGTTTGTCACCACGACAGGGCTGGCCAGCCCTTCGATTAGTGGTCGAGCGTAGGCCGCAGGTATGGGCGTAACCAGGTTCACCCAGAGGGAGGAGAGCCTGGGTGTCAACACGGGCACCGAGACGAGCCAACGTCGCATACCTCGTACGCGGGCATAGCCTAGCATCATCTGGCGATACGTGAGCACGCTGGCCCCGCCGATCTCAATAACCTGCCCTGTGGAGCGCTCTTCTTTCGACGCAGCCACCAGGTAGGAAAGCACATCATCTATGGAGATGGGCTGGCAGGGGGTAGCGACCCAACGCGGGCATATCATGATGGGCACACGCTCGGTAAGAGAGCGTATCATTTCGAACGACATGCTCCCGGAGCCGACAACGATGGCTGCTCGAAACTCGGTGACAGGCACCGGGTGTGCCCGCAGGATATTGCCTATTTCCTGCCTGGAGCGCAGGTGAGCCGACAGAGTGCTCCGTCTACCTTCTTTTGTCATGGCTGACCACTTGTTTATGCCCAGTCCGCCGAGGTAGATGATCCGCTTTACGCCTGCTTTGTAGGCTGCTTGCGCGAAGTTAATTGCCGCTTCGCGGTCTCGAAGAGCAAATTCATGTTCTCCCGCCGCCATGGAGTGGACCAGATAATAGGCAACGTCCACGCCTTCAAGGGCAGAAGGCAACGTCGCTGGCTCTAGCAGATCTCCCTGCACGACCTCTGCTCCGTCCACGTCCGCCCAAGGGCGGCCCTCAAGCCGAGAAGGATCTCTCGCCAGGCATCGCACCGAATAGCCCGACGCGAGCAGGCGGGGCACCAATCTCCCGCCTATATAGCCTGTGGCCCCGGTGACCATTATCTTGCCGGTCATGTTTGTCCTTCTGACTTGCTTAGTAGTTAGACTTTGCTTTGACGAGCGCGGGGTTCGGCTCCGCGAACGGCCCTACGTTGTACAGTTCATCGCGGTTCCAGAGCACTATCGTGGCCGATAGCGTCGAGGCAAGGGTCAGCCAGATGAAGAGCGTAGCCAGCGAGAGCGCCACCCGCGTATCTTTCAACTTGAAGATGGAAACGAAGAGGCTCGCGATTGTCAGGCCGAACATACTGACTGTGACAACCGCTCCATTAATGTTCGAGCGCAGGCCGAAGCAGGCTGAGGTGAAAACCATATAGTCTAGCCACGAGAGCGCCTGTAATTTGAGATAGGCATCGCGGCCCTGCGTGGTCTCAGGCATGTTCAATACACGCAGGTTGCCGTAGATCACCGAGAGATTGTTGATCGTCCAGGCCGGCCCAAATAACCAGGGTGGGGGAGCAAACTTTGGCTGCTTCTGCCCCGTATAGAAATCCCGGTCAAACTCAAGCGCTTCACGCAGGGTCTTTCTTCCGTTGGAACGCGCGAAGGTCACCAGACCCTGGAGGCCGAAAGTAAGCACCTGGGCGATCGCATAGAAAGCCAGCCCATGATACCAGCGCCAACGCTGTGTCCTTTGCTGCCTATGCGGCTTATGTGCTTTATGGAGCGGTGCAGCGGCACTATTCATTTCGACCTCTTGCATTGACTTGTTGATTACAGGCATATGGATCTCTCCGTGTGTAGATATTGTCATTGGTATAGATTTGACTTGCTGCTTGAGGCCAGAGCGCGGTGACGGCAAGGGTGCCGCAGCCCTGGCTACCGGCTGAGAAGCCCTTCGATTGTTGCCAACCCTTCCTCGATAGAAGCGCCTAGGAAGAGACCGGGAGTTTTCTCTCTCCAGGCCGGTTCCTCGACGTAGACCGCACCGCCGTAACCCACCGGCGGACTGCCTGGGGGAGTATGTTCGAAGAGGTAGCGAGGCCATTCAATGAGAGCGCGAGCGGACTCCTCGGTCATCGCCACCAGCACTACAGCAGAGGGGTTTGACTGACGCACAAAAGTGGCAAGGTCAGGCAACGGCACCGCCTGCCCGAGGTAGGCCACCGGCCATCCCCTCCTGCGCAGGAGCATTCCCAACATCAGGAGGCTCCCATCGTGCCATTCGCCCGGGGCACATGCCAACACAATAGGCTTGACCGGGCGAGGAGGTGGGCCGCTAACAAGCCATATGAAGAGGCGCTGGCGCAGAAAGCCGCTCGCCAGATGTTCGGCAGCCACGCTCATACGTCCCTCGGCCCACTCGGTGCCAATGCTCCTCAACACCGGGAGCATCACCCTGAGGGCAAGCTCTTCAGGCGAGTAAAAGGCGAGCATCTCGCCCATCATCCTATCGGCCCCTTCCAGGTCGTGAGCGGCCAGGGCGACGAGGAGGTGCTGCTCATGGGCGTCGAAGTCAGATCGCGGTTGCTCTTCCGAGGGCCGGAAAGTGGGGAGACCGGCGGGCAGCGCACCCTCCTGCTCGACGCGCAGCAAAGCGCGCACCGCCTGGCCGGTCTTCATTCCCCGGTCGATCTGGTCCTTCACCCAGCGAATGCGCTCGATGTCGCTCTCCAAATAGAGACGATGGCCGCCGGGGGTACGGGCCGATTGCGGGAAGCCGTAACGCTGCTCCCAGACGCGCAACGTATCGGTCGCCACCCCGGTTACCCGCGTGACGACCCCGATGTTGAAGAGCGGCTGCTCTCTGGGCGAAGTTTCCATGCTTTCCCCCTACCTTCTAAAGCTCGCACCCATACTATACTGTCTCCGGACAATTCTGTCAAGATTATCTGAGTAAAATCTAGACAATATCTTGACAATATTTGGCCGAAGTGCTATATTGTTTAGGCAAAACCAAAACAGGGAGGCCGAGCGATGCCAACGGCCATAGTAATTGGAGCGGGGATCGGCGGGCTGGCGGCGGCTGGCCGGCTGGTCCGCGCAGGCTACAAGACCACGGTTGTAGAGAAAAGCGCAGCACCAGGCGGTCGCGCCTCCCAGGTCGAGCAGGGGAAGTACAGGTTCGACGGCGGGCCGACCCTCTTCCTGATGCCCCAGGTGTTTAAAGATACGTACGCCGCGCTCGGCGAGCGGATGGAGGATCACCTCGACCTGACACGCCTCGGACCTCTACCAGGCGATCCTGTGGTACATCGAGCGGCACGATATGGATGTGTTCAATCGCCGTGTACACCTCTCGGGTTGGCAAAAGGCGAAGCGCCTGCCCGCCGTCTGGCTGAAGGTAAGGTGGTTAAGATAAGACGGTTAGAATAAGGTGAAGAATAGACAGTGGCGGCGGGGGCCGGACGGAAAGGAGCAGTTAATATGAAAGTGGTCATAACCGGGGGTAGCGGGCTGATCGGCCAAGCCCTCAGCAGGCAACTTGCGGGTGGAGGCCACCAGGTCGCCATCCTCAGCCGCGACCCCGGCCGGGCACAAAGTCTCCCGTCCGGAGCTCAGGCGGTCGCATGGGATGGGAGATCATCCAGAGGTTGGGAGCAAGCCGCCGATGGGGCGGATGCTATAATCAACCTGGCGGGCGCGAACCTGGCGGAAGGCCGCTGGACCGAGACGCGTAAGCGGGAAATTATAGAGAGCCGCGTGAACGCAGGGCGGGCCGTGGTTGAAGCGGTGAGCAAGGCCGAGCGCAAACCGCGGGTGGTGATACAGGCTTCGGCGGTCGGCTACTACGGGCCGCACGGCAGTGAGGAAGTCACAGAGCAGACCAGCCCTGGTGACGATTTCCCGGCTCGTGTGTGCCTGCAATGGGAGGCTTCCACAGAGTCTCTGGAGGCAATGGGCGTGCGGCGGCCCGTAATAAGGACGGGGGTGGTGCTGAGCAGAGATGGTGGCGCCCTCCCGCGCATGGCGATGCCGTTCAAGCTCTTCGCCGGTGGGCCTATCGGTGGGGGAAAGCAGCCCTTCCCCTGGATACACATCGAAGACGAGGTGCGCGCCATCCTCTGGCTTGTTGAGCAAGGTGGATCCGGCCCCTACAACTTGTCCGGGCCGCACCCTCTTAGTAACGCGGAGTTCAGCAAGGCCCTCGGGAAGGCGATGAGGCGGCCGTCAATCATGCCTGTGCCGGCCTTCGCGCTCAAGACGCTCTTCGGCGAGATGTCCACAGTAGTGCTGGAGGGGCAGCGCGCCGTGCCACATCGGCTCCTTGCCGAGGGCTTCCAGTTCCGCTATCCTGACGCCGAAGCCGCGCTGCGCGACCTGTTCAAATAGGGTGATGAGGCGGGGCACCTGCCAGACTGACATCCGGTCATAACTCGGATTGGTGCGTCGCGGGAGCGTCAAGAGGGTCGAATCGATGGCTCACAGCGTCATGGCATTGATCTTCCAGATGGATGGAAGCCTGAGTTAGCCCGTCGATTGGTCGTTGCCTGGTCTACCACACAGCCCAACCAACTTCCCACTGATCTGCTCGACCGCGCCGAGGTATTATTCAAGGAACTGAACGAACGCTTCAGCAGCACATAGATCACATACCAACGCTTACCTTTTCTTTTGCCTTTCATGGTTCTTTAGTGTTCTTGACTTCCCCATCTTTGTCTCCTATGCTGAATTTCGTCTACGTACTAGTTGGTCAATTGACACGTAAGTAGCCATTGTCTATTGTTATGGTAGTGACGGGTACGACGAATGGGCTGTCTAAGTAGGTAACAAAAAGTAACATGCACAAATCATGCAGCTTGAAGGCCAGACCAGATAAGAGCCTGCCGCAGGGACATCTGCTCGAAGAAGGTGTCCACCGCTTC
>JBBSGN010000193.1:0-5854 GCA_038254085.1 Chloroflexia bacterium
CGCTCTATCTTGTCCAGGGCTTCAGCCAGGGTTTGTCCCGGCTTTTGATCGGCGCTACTCACAGATTATCCTTTCCGTATAGCCCGTGGCTCACATCGTGGGCGGTTAATTGGGGTCCGACTTACTACCGCCCATACCAGCGCCCATGCTCCCGCCCTCCGAATTGCCCCCTGGTATATCACCGGTCACTCCCGCACCTGTACCCGCGCCACCGCCTGAGCCGGGGCCAACCGAGCCTTCGCTCTCTCCGCCGTCGTCAAAGGTTCCGCCCAGGTTGCCACCACCCAGGTTGCCTCCTCGGTTGCTTGCGCCGCCACCGCCACCAGGGTTCACTCCGGCGCCGATATCCTCACCGCTCCCCTTGTCCAATTCGCCTGTTCCGGTATGACCACTGTCCATTTTCTTGTACCTCCTATGTTGAATTGGTTGTTTGCAGCCGCTCCCGACGAGAGACAGGAGTCGTGCCTTACTTGTTCACAGGCGTAAGCTCTATCATCCGCAGCTTGTCGCGCTCGGCGGCCATCGAGAAGCGCCCGTAGTTGAAGTAGGCCGCGCACGCCCCCTCAGGCGAGACCATGCACGTGCCGATTGGCGTTTCGGGGGTGCAGGCAGTGCCAAAGACCCTGCATTCCCAGGGCTTGATTACGCCCTTCAGCACCTCACCGCACTGGCAAGCCTTCGGGTCTGCCACCCGCAGGCCAGGAACCTTGAACCGCAACTCCGCGTCCCAGGGGGCGTACTCGGCTCGCAGCTTGAGCGCGCTGTGGGTGATGAACCCCAGGCCGCGCCACTCGAAGAAGGGACGCAATTCCATCGTGCGCGCCATCACTTCCAGCCCTTTGACGTTCCCTTCAGGCCGCACCACTCGCCCGTACTGGTTCTCTACCTCGGCGCGCCCCGCGGCTAACTGCTTCACGATCATATAAATAGACTGGATGATGTCTATCGGCTCGAAGCCCGCGATCACAACCGGCTTTTGGTGCTGGCTCGCTATGAAATTGTAGGGCCTCATGCCTATCACCATGCTGACGTGGCCTGGCCCGATAAAGCCGTCCAGTCGCAGGTCCGGCGAGTCAAGTATCGCTTTGATAGCCGGGATGATGGTCACGTGATTGCAGAAGACGGAGAAGTTCTGGATATTATCTGCCTGCGCCCGCAGCAGCGTGACTGCCGTAGAAGGGGCGGTGGTCTCAAAGCCAATGGCGAAGAAGACTACCTGGCGGTCGGGGTTGTCGCGGGCCAGTTTGAGTGCGTCGAGCGGAGAGTAGACGAAGCGCACATCCGCGCCCTCCGCCTTCGCGTCGAGCAAGCTGCCCTTCGACCCTGGCACGCGCATCATATCGCCAAAGGTGGTGAAGATTATGCCTTCGGTGCGCGCAATGGCGATTGCATCGTCAATGCGCCCCATCGGAAGCACGCAGACTGGACACCCCGGCCCATGCACCAGATCAATGTTTCGCGGCAGCACGTCCTCGATGCCGTGTTTATAGATAGTATGGGTGTGGCCGCCACATACTTCCATAAACTTGAGCGGCCTCCCCTCACTAAGCTTTCCGATCTCCTCGGATATGCTGTGTGCAAGCTCAGGGTCGCGGTATTCGTCTACGTATTTCATGGGTGCGTACCTCCGTTTATGATGATTGGCGCAATTAGGCTGTTAGTGACCACACTATATCAAGCAGTGCGTGGTATATCGTCGCGTGCCCTTCCTGGATGCGGGGCGTATGGTCGCTCGGTGCGACGATGCAATAGTCTACGGCGGGTGAGTGCAACGTTTTGCCGCCGTCGTAACCCACAAGGGCTAACGTCATAAGACCTTGCTTCTTGGCCTGCTCCAGGGCGACTAGCACGTTCGGCGAGTTGCCGCTGGTCGAAATGCCGAACGCTATGTCCCCGGGCCGCCCAAAGGCTATTATCTGGCGCGAGTAGACGTTGTCGAAACCTACGTCGTTCGCCACCGCAGTCACTACTGCAATATCATTGGTCAGCGCGACGGCAGGCAGTGGTCGACAACCAGGGAGAGGCGGGCACGCCAGATCCGCAACTATGTCTTGTGCGTCCGTGGTGCTGCCGCCGTTCCCGAAGGCCCAAAGTGTAGCCCCCCGGGCAAAGGCGCTCGCCATGCCTGTTCCCGCTGCCACTATCGCGTCACAACTGCTGTCCAGTATGGCCTGCCGAAGCTCGACCACTTCTCTGCATTTCTCGATGGTTGAATGCCGCACCTGGGCTAGCACATCCTCTACACTGGCAGTACCTCCTTCAAACAGGAAGGGATAGAAGAGGCGGTCATACTCTGAGCCTGCTGAGTTGTCGCTATTCATCCGTGTTTATCCGCCTGTTTTGAGTTTAGTCGCCACTCACGCGAGCGAGTGCCACACCACCATGCGCCAGCAACATATCGCCTGGGGTCACAGCGTCCACCAAGCTGATGTCCACTTCTTCGGTAGCGCCACCTAACACTACCTCTACCTTCGCCAGCGCAGACTCCTGGTCTACGCTTAATACACGAACGGTTACAGCCTCATCTGAGCAGGTAATACAGTGGAAATCGGCCTTCTGCCAATCCGTATCCATGAGATTTATGCCTGGTTTGTCCTGGCTCACTGCCGCCTCCTTACTGAGTATTGAGTATTGCGTATCGCGTAATCTCCGTCGTCCGTCGTCCGTCGTTCGTTAATTCAGTAGTCCTTCATGCTCAAAGAAGATATGTACCAGCTCCCACCAGACGTGGTACAGCGTTTCGTGGGTCTCCTGTACAACCAGTGGGTCCTCGCTTGGGACTACGAAGCAGTAATCGAGACCCGCCCCGGCCATCAGCCCGCCGTCGCCACCCGTAAGCCCCAGGGCGAGCAAACCAATACGCTGCGCCTCAAGTAACCCGTTTAGCACGTTGACATCCTTCCCCCGCGTTGAAAACCCTACCGCCATGTCCTGGGGTCTCGCGAGGAGAGCCAACTGGTGGGCGAAGTCCGCGCCGCCTGTGCTGGCGGCGCTCAGTCCGCTTATGATGGCGCTGTCGTTGGTCAGGGAGAGCGCAGGGAGAGCGCGTTTACCCACGATGACAGGGTGGACAAACTCGACGGAGATATGTTGGGCATCGGTAGCTGCGCTGCCGTTGCCAAATGCTAAGAGACGCCCACCTGCGTGGAAGCGCTTCGCCATAGCCCAACACGAATCGGCGATGCGAGCGGCTTCATTCTCAAAAAATGCCTGGGGCACGGTGATGCTTTGCTGAAAGCGCGCTTCCACCAATTGAGCGAGTTTTGAGTTTTGAGTTTTGAGTTCTGAGTTACTTATCATGCGTCGTCCGTCGTCCGTCGTCGCTAGTTGATGCGACTTTGGTGGAGCATTGCTAACTCCTCCTCAAAGGTGTCGCCCATGCCGTAGAGTAAGTCCAATGTCTCCTTCGCCTCTTTCTCGTCGATCTTGCTCATGGCGAAGCCGACATGGATCAGCACCCAGTCGCCGACAGCTATCCCTTCGGGCTGCACGAGCGCCACGCTCACGTTGCGGCGCACGCCGGAAACGTCCACCTTCGCGATGCTGTTCTCCTCGTCCACGATCTCCAGTATCTGACCCGGTATTCCTAAACACATAGCATGACTCCTTATTGCTTGTTGCCTCTATTCTCCGTGTTCAAGGTTCAAAGTTCAAGGTTCAAAACGCTGGAACGCAACTTTGAACTCAGAATTGCGGCTGCTACCGCTGCCTGTCCGTAACTCAAACCACCATCGTTGAGTGGGACGCGACGGTTGATGTAGACCTGGAAACCTAAGTCATCGAGGCTGTGCGCTGTCTGCTCCAAAAGCATCCTGTTCTGGAATACGCCGCCGCTCAGCGCTACCCTGTCCAGGCGGCTAGCCGCGCGTGCCTGGCCGCACGATGCTGCCAGCATCTCGGCTACTGAGCGATGGAAGTTGCCCGCAATTCTGGACACAGGCACGCCTCGCCCTATGTCTTCGACAATCGCCCTGAACATAGGGGTGACATCGAGTTGCGCCGGGCTATCTCCTGTAATTTCGAAAGGATAAGCGTACTCTGATGGCTCGGCCAACATCTCCATCTCGATTGCCGCCTGCCCCTCGTAAAGTGCCACTTGCCGCACTCCAAGCAGCGCCGCCACAGCATCAAAAAGCCTGCCCAGGCTCGATGTGAGGGGCGCGTTGATACCGCGCTCTATCATTTGCGACAGTATTCGCCCGCGCGCATTATCCATCTGCCGCACAGAGGAGATGTCCAGGTCGAGGAAACTGTCGCCGAAAGCTTGCGCCAGGTAGACTGCGGCCATGCGCCAGGGTTGGCGCACTGCCTGCTCGCCGCCAGGCAACGGCACGTATTGCAGGTGAGCAATGCGCTCAAACCCCAGCAGGTCGGCGACCATGATTTCACAGCCCCATATCGCGCCATCCGTGCCGTACCCCGTGCCATCGGCGGCCACGCCTATGACCGGACCCTCAAGGCCATGCTCGGCGATTACGCTGGCGATGTGGGCGTGGTGATGCTGCACCCCGATTCTGTGCGACAAGTCAAGCCCCAGGGCATACTTGGTCGCCATGTACTCAGGGTGGAGGTCGTAGGCTACGGCCTGTGGTTGGATGTCGAAAAGACGGCTATAATGCCCAATCCCCTCTTTGAACGATAGGAGCGCCTCCAGGTTCTCCATGTCGCCGATGTGGTGGCTGACGAAGGCTTGTTGTTCCTTTACCAGGCAAAAGGTGTTCTTCAAGTGGCCGCCCGTAGCGAGGATGGGTATGGGCGCGGCAATCGGGAGCGACAATGGCTCTGGCGCGTAGCTGCGGGATCGGCGGAATACCTGCTCACCCCCGGCGGCGATACGGGTTATCGAGTCGTCGCAGCGTATATGAATGTCTCGGTTGTGAGTAAGGGTGAAGTCAGCTATCGAGATCAATCTCTCGCGTGCGTCATCGTCCCTATAGGCGATAGGCTCGTCGCTCCTATTGCCGCTCGTCATGACCAACGCCGCTGTGCTGCCAGCCCCCTCTATTGCCTGGAAGCTGCGGAGCAACAGGTGATGCAAAGGAGTATAGGGCATCATGATACCCAGGGTGTTATGACCAGGCGCAACGTCAGGCGCTACGGCGGATGGAAACCTCTGCTTTAGTAGCACGATAGGTCGCCGCCTCGATTGTAGCAGGTCGGCTTCGTCGTCACTTACCTCGCATAGACTGGCGGCAGTCTCCAGGTCAGGGACCATCAGCGCGAATGGTTTTGCCTCCCGATGCTTCCGCTCCCTGAGAAGGGCCACAGCCTCTGCGTTGAGCGCGTTGCAGGCGAGATGGTAGCCACCTATACCCTTGATGGCGATGATCGCGCCTTCACTCAGCTTCTGCGCCGCAGAAGAGATGGCATCTTCAGTGGAGAGTGCATTCCATTCTTTATCGAGCAAGCGCACCTGGGGGCCACAGACCGGGCAGGCGTTGGGTTGAGCATGGAAGCGGCGGTTGAGCGGGTTGTCGTATTCGACCTGGCACTCGCAGCACATCGTGAACGCGCGCATGGTCGTAAGAACGCGGTCATAAGGCACATCCTGTATGATGGTAAAGCGCGGGCCGCAGTTGGTGCAGTTGAGGAAGGGGTAGCCGTACCTCCTGTCGACAGGATTGAACAGCTCGTGCAAGCAATCATCACAGGTGGAGGTGTCCGGCGATACAAGCGCGTGGCGTTTGCTGCCAGGCAGGCTGTGAGAGATAACAAAGACCGCATCGCCAACCGGCGCCAGCTGCTGCCAGTCTATGTGTGTGATACGGGCAAGAGGCGGCGCTTCTTCCGTCAATGCACGCCGGAAAGCATCGAGCGCACGGGGCGCTCCCTCGACCTCGATTGTTACGCCCGC
>JBBSGN010000194.1:0-5841 GCA_038254085.1 Chloroflexia bacterium
AAGCGCGCCACGCGCTGCCGGTCCGCCAGCTATCCCGGCCTGCCAGACGCGGGTGAGAGCGCTTGCCAGCGCCAGCCGCCGCGACTCACCTTGAACGTGGTCGTCGCACGACAATTCTTGCTCTTCAAGCATCAGCGCATACAGGCCGCGCGTGGCGGGTAGGAACCAGGTGAGGTCTCGTAGCGCGCCGCCGAGCGTTGTCCACCAGAGGTCGCCGCGTCGCAGATGCATCAGTTCGTGACACAACGCCGCGCTCAACTCATCTTCGTCAAGGAGCGCGACCAGGCCGCTGGACACCACCAGGTGCGGCTTGAAAGGGCCTGCCACAAGCGCCCAGGGACGCTTATCGGCTGACACTTTGACCTGTGGCGAGCGAGGCAGTCCTATTTCAATCACCAGTCTCTCAACCCTTGCCTGAAGCCAATCGGGTGCTTTCCAGGTCCGACGTGCCATGTGAATAGGAAGTAATATTGCTCGTGCTCCATTTAGCAGGATAGATATAGCAATGCCGGTAGCGCCTATTACCGAAAGCGCCGCCGCCAGGGCAACGTCAGCCGGAGGGGCGGTCCAGAAACATACTTCGGCCAGAAAGTGCGCCATTACACCGGCAATCAGCGCCAGGATAACAGTTGGGAGGGCCAGCCCAATGCCCTGCACTACGCGGCGGCTCGCCGGGGATTGGACAAAGGAAAGGAGGCTCACACATAGCAAGCACCCGCCCAGTCCCAGGGCGAACGAGACAAGGATCAGGAGGGTGTGCATCAGCGCGACCCCTCTTCCGGTTGCGAATTGTTGGACGCTCGCCGGTGAGCGATCTCATCGAGGATCTGCTTTACCTTCTCTTCTTGACCTTCGTGTTTGCCTGCATAATTGGACAGTGCTGCCTGCGTCGGGCCTGCAAACTGCACTAGCAGCCGTTCAAGCACGTGGCCGACGACCCCACTGATAAAGGTCTCGCGGCTCTGGCGCGGACGGTATAGATATGCCTGGTCGCGCTGAACGCTCTCAAGCACGCCCTTCTTAGCAAGGCGCGTCATGGTGTTCATTACGGTGGTGTAAGCGATATGACGCTCCACCAGTATTGTCTCGTACACATCGCGCACGGTACACCATGTGCCCTCGGGTTGCCGCCAGATCACGTCCATGATCTCGGCTTCCAGATCGCCCAACACCATGCGGATGCCCTGACGGTCGGGATGCAGGGTAAGTTCTCTTCCTTCCTCGTCCACGTGTATGATTATATACGGACTGAGTACCTATGTCAATGGTAGGTTCGTAACCATTCTATGCAGCAATAAAAACACGACCTCCGCACGAGGTCGTGTTTTTATTGCTGCATATCTTTGCCTGGGCCTAGGTAGCCCGCGTACCTACGCCCAGAGTGCCAGTTTGAGACGGCCTGGCCGGTTTAGTCCGCACCGGGCCGCCCGTGGGGTTCTCGGCTTTAGCTTCGCTCATGTTGGGGGCCGGGCGCAGGGCCACTTTTAGGACCGTGTCGAGGTCGTCTACTGGTATCATCTCAAGTTCACGGCGCACCTTTTGGGGTATCTCGTCGAGGTCTTTGTCGTTCTTGCGGGGCAGGATGAAGGTGGAGATGCCGGCTCGGTGGGCGGCCAGTACCTTCTCCTTGAGGCCGCCTATCGGCAGTACCTTGCCGCGCAACGTGATCTCGCCAGTCATAGCGACCTCGCGACGCACCTTCCGCCCGGTAAGGGCCGACACCAGCGCCGTCGCCATCGTCACGCCCGCCGAGGGGCCATCCTTGGGTATAGCGCCCGCAGGCACATGCACATGTATATCAATCTTCTCGAAGCGAGCGGGGTCTATACCTAGCTGCCTGGCCCGCGAACGCGCATAGGAGAGGGCCGCCTGGGCCGACTCTTTCATCACGTCGCCCAACTGTCCGGTGAGAAGTAGGTTGCCCTTCCCTTCCATAATCGTGACTTCCACGCCCATCGTGTCGCCGCCCGCCGGAGTCCAGGAGACGCCCGTAGCCACGCCGGTCTCGTCCTGCTCCTCGGCCATACCGTAGGAGAAGCGGGGCGCGCCCAGGTATGCTTCAAGATCTTTCTCATGTATCACGCGAGCGCGGGCCGGCTTGCCGTTGTTTGTTGCCAGCATATCAACAGTAGGTGGGGCCATATCGGACACAGCGTCCTGCTCGATAGCCTCGGCGGCTTCCACGGCGGCTATCTCGGCCTCAAGCTCTGACAGATCGAAGGCTTCGCGTCCGTCCAGCGGCTCGGTTACAAGGTCGGTGGGTATAGTGGGCAACTGCATGACCTTTGCCTCTGCTGGGGTCTCCGGCTCAGGCTCAGGGAGCATTGCCTCGGCAACCCGCTTGGCTACCTTGCGGCATATCGTGCTTAGCTCGCGCTCCAGGTTACGCACGCCCGCCTCGTGGGTATATTCGCGTATCAGGCGGCGTAGCGCACCGTCGGTAAACCTGATTTGCGCCTGGGTCAGCCCATGCTCCTCTATCTGGCGGGGAACCAGGAACTGGCGGGCGATATGATACTTCTCGTCTTCGATGTAGCCTGGAAGCTCGATGACCTCCATGCGGTCGAGGAGCGCGGGCGGAACCGGGTCGAGCAGGTTGGCCGTCATGATGAACAGCACCTTCGACAGGTTGTATGGCACATCAAGGTAATGGTCCGAGAAAGCGTTGTTCTGCTCAGGGTCCAGCACCTCCAGCAGGGCAGCCGAGGGATCGCCCCTGAAATCCGCGCCCACTTTGTCTATCTCGTCCATCATAAAGACCGGGTTGATGGTGCCCGCTGTCTTCATCGTCTGGATCACGCGGCCCGGTAACGCGCCGATGTAGGTGCGGCGATGGCCGCGTATCTCGGCCTCGTCGCGGATACCGCCCAGCGACACGCGCACAAACCGCCTGCCCAGCGCCTCGGCTATCGAGCGGCCCAGCGAAGTCTTGCCCACGCCGGGAGGCCCCACGAAGCAGAGTATAGGCGAGCGCATCTTGCCTTGCGCCAGCTTACGCACGGCCATGTACTCGAGTATGCGCTCCTTGATCTTGCCTAGCCCATAATGGTTGGCGTCCAGCACCTGCCCTGCCGCCCTTATATCAAGGTGGTCGGGCGTCTGATTGTTCCAGGGGAGGGCGATTAGCCAGTCCAGGTAGGTGCGGATTACGCCCACTTCGGGCATACCCATCGGCATCGCCTGCAAGCGACCCAACTCTTCGAGAGCCTTCTTCTGGACCTCTTCGGGCATGCCTGCGGCCTCGATGCGCTCACGCAGTTCGTTGGCCTCGCGGGTGGCGGGGTCGTAGTCGCCTAGCTCCTGCGAGATCGCCTTCATCTGCTCGCGCAGGTAGAACTCGCGCTGGCTCTTGTCAACCTCGCTCTGTACGCGGTCCTGTATGCGCGACTCGAGGTCCAGCACGTCAAGCTCTTTGGCGAGCATGACGCTGAGGACCTGTAGACGCTCCATCGGGTCCACTGTCGCCAACACCTTCTGGCGGTCTTCCTGGTCCAGGGTGATAGTGGAGGCTATCAGGTCGGCCAGCCAACCCGGCTCGTCCACGTTCATGGCGGCCACGTAAGACTCGTCAGAGAGGTTACGCGACAGCTTCACCGCCTTCTCGAACAGGCCCAATACAGCCCGCATGAGGGCCTCGGTGCCTGGGCCTTTGTGCTCGACATCCTCCAACGCTTCGGCTTTCACCGAAAGATAAGGCCCGGTACGCAGGTATTTCAGCACCCGCACGCGCCGCTGCCCCTGCACCAGCAGTGAGTTAGTGCCGTCGGGCATCTTGAGGGAGCGCCCGATCACCAACTCCACTCCCATGTCATATAGGTCGTCGGGGCCGACATCCTCCTCTTCGGGGTTGCGTTGGGCCAGAGCCACCAGCACGCCGTCGCTATTGAGCGCCGCTTCTATCGCTTTGATGGACTTGTCCCGCCCCACGAACAGCGAAGTGACCATGTGGGGGAATATAACCATGTCGCGCAGAGGTAGTACGGGCAGGTCCAGCACCTCGTTGCCCGGGTCCAGCGGTATGACTTTACGGGCGCTCCGACCTCGCGCGGGCTTGGTCTTTTTGATTTCAGCCGTTATTTCTTCAGGCGCTTGTTCTGTTTGTTGGGCCTGCTTTGCCTGCGCCTTCTTGCGCGGACGCGCCGGGGCCTCTACAGGTTCGTCAAGCTCGCCGTTCTCTTCGGCGTAGGCAAGGCCCTCGGCATCGAAGCCGTTGCCGCCCGTCGCCTGCTTTATAATGTCTTCTATGGTTGCGTCTGTTATGTCTTGTCGTTTCTTTTTGGGCATGATGTTCCTCTATGTGTGGTAATGTTAATTGTACGGTATTCGAGAACCCGATAGCAAGGGAATTGCGAGTTGTGAGTTGCGAGTAGTTATAATAAATAGAAGAGCGCCTGTTTCGTAGGCGCTCTGTGGTTTGGAGCTTAAGTGGCGGTCCTGGCTTGCCGTTAGCCGAGAATGTCGTCAACTCGGAGTTCGGCGCTGGGGAGGTTAATAGACATTAATGCTTCATCTCGTTGCGCCCGCCGGAACTGTTGGTACGCGCCCGCTACGGGGTCGGTGTATACCTCGATAACGTCCTCCGGCAAATTGACCAGCCACACTTCGGTAATGCCCGCTCTCGCGTAAAGAGGCACTTTCAGATGCCGGTCGCTGCCTATCGTGGTATCAGAGACTTCTATAAGTAGCAGCACGTCAGGCGGCATCGGATAGCTATGAGCATAGAAATCTGCGCGGGCTTTTAGAAGAGCAAAATCGGGTTGTAGCTGAGAGAGGTTATTTAGCTGAACCGGCCCCTGATTACGAACGATAACAGCGTCACCTACCTGCCGGTTCAGTAGCTTGTCTAAGCGGTCCACGCACGCAACATGGCGGATGCCGATTGGGGTCATCTCTACAATCTCACCTTCAATAAGTTCAACGCGATCATCCTTTGAGAGGATACCCGTTTCGATCATCCGGTCATATTCATCAACATTAAAATGTCGTCGTGCGATTTGAATTGCCATAGCGTTTAACCCTTTCGACGATCAGAGAACTCTCGTTGATTATAGCATATATAGCATAACAAAGGGTTGGAACTTAAACACAAAAGCGCCTACATAATAGACGCTTTTTGCAACCTTGCCAACTGAAGAGTGGGGAGAGAGAAGGGTAAGTGAACAGTCCGAGAAGAGTTACGCTTTGCAGACCACCGTGGGTTAGACGGTGTAGCCTGCTTTTAGGTTAGGTATCATTGGGTTGCCCCGGCGAACCGAGGTAGCCCGATGAGTTGACCTGGGATCACACCCGACGGCAGGCGAACCTGCTTGTGGGCGATGAACTCCCTAGAAAGGAGGTGATCCAGCCGCAGCTTCCGCTACGGCTACCTTGTTCACGTTGGTCTCTGTGTCGCCACAAAGCGTGGACTATATCTTCATCCTGCTGTCTCGCGGCGCACCCTGGAGGTAAGCCTCCAAGTCCGTTGCGCTTGCGTTCAGGAGTTCGGCGTGTAGTCTCTGAGGGGTCAAAGTACGCGCTAACGGCGCGCTTACTCGACTTCCCTGCTGATTGTCCGCACCAAACAGATTGTCACACTCCATGCCTGTATTATGCCACAAGAGCTATACAAACATATCATGTACTGTTGGATACACGGGTGTTCCAGCATACAGCCAAATTTCTCACCTACGTTTACACGCAGGGGTCGCAACAAAATTACGACTTCGTCCCAGTCACCAGTCCCACCCTCGGCCGCTGCCCCCCTTGCGGGTTAGCTTACGGACTTCAGGTGTTACCGGCTCCCATGACGTGACGGGCGGTGTGTACAAGCCCCGGGAACATATTCACCGCGCTATGCTGACA
>JBBSGN010000195.1:0-5817 GCA_038254085.1 Chloroflexia bacterium
CATGCCTAATTATACACCATAAATGCCACTTTGTGCCACCTGATACCGGGTGATTCTAGGGCGTGCGTTAGAAAATTGTTAGAAAGTTTTATGCCGGAGTTGTGCCTGGGTTGTATATAAGCTCAAGAGGAGTGCAAAAGTGGATAAATGAGGCGCACAATCGGCGCGGATGATATACTGAGGGCCAGCACAATAGACCAGCGTCGTGACGGCGACGTTGGTCGTTTGAAAGCGTATACTGCCACAAAGGCCCGTTGTCTGATTGCCGTCACAATCAGGCGCGGGCTTTCGGCCTTATAGAAGATAGTTATGAGTATGGAGCACATAGAACGCATAGCAGCACATGAGATACCAGTAAACACTGTTACAGAGAATGGGCGCGGTGTGGCTTTTAAAGAGGAACTACCACTTCTTATCTCGTATGGGATGCACGATGGAAGTGGCTGGCTGCCAGCGCCACTGTATACAGACATCCTAATACGCAAGTTTTATGTCAATACAACTCCGAAAAGATTCATATCCTGGATATATAACTACGTCACAAGCATGGGGCAATCAACTTATCCCGTTTTTCGCCGGAGAGCTTAGCCGACAGGGCACTCGATACCCTGCACAAGCCGGTGAACTACCGCCCGGTAGAGACCGATGGCGCCAGTCGAGCAGCGCGCATGATCGCCGATGTACTATCCAATCGTGCGGCTGTGAGGTGAGCAGGCCGGCGCACGGTTCTTATCATTTATTGGCGTTCAGTTCCAGGGCATATTCTATAGCTTCTTGCATCGTCATGGCCCTCCCTCGTGTCCAGGCAGCATCCCATGCTATCTCTTCGCCCAGAGCGGCTTGGGCGATAGCCAGGTACCGCTGGTGGCGTACGCAGTCTGCGGGTGCCACTCTGGCCCCTGTCTCCTCGCGCAGTACCTCGGCGGCCCCGAACAGAGCGGCGGCCCGTTCGCACTCAGCTCCCACCGATGACCCTTTAGCTTTGACGTCTGTACCCATACCGGCATTTGCACCTGTGCTTGCCGCTGCCACTTCCCCCAACCCTTCCAGGCACTCTGCTACCACTCGCCTGTCGCCTGCTTCCTGTAGCACCAGCAGGGCCTCCGAGAAGAGAGAGAACGCCTCGCCATAGTCTCCCTGGTCTGTCGCTACACAGGCCAGGTTGGTCTGCGAATAGGCGGCCATGGTCTTACTCCCCAACTCCCTCCTGATCGCCACGCTTTCCTCATGAAGCCTGCGCGCCCGCGCGTAGTCGCCTTGGTTGCGAGCTACGATCCCCAGATTGTCGAGTGCCCTGGAGATGCCCATCTTGTCGCCGAGCTTCCGGCACACCGCCAGGCTCTCTTCCATCAGGGCGTGAGCCCAGGTATCGTCTCCTTCCCCCCGCGCTACCAGACCCAGGTTGTTGAGTGACATCGAAATCCCCCACTCGTCGCTCAGTTTGCGCTTGATCGCCAGGCTTGCCTCGTGGAATCGCCTTGCCTCGATGTAGTCTCCCTGGTCTAGGGCCACATTGCCGAGGTTGTTGAGTGAGGCCGAGATACCTCTTCTATCACCCAGCTTCCGCCGCAGAGCGAGGCTCGCCTCGTGGAATCGCCTTGCCACGGCATAATCACTTTGTTCCCACGCCATCCACCCGGCCGCACTTAGCAGCTTGGCCCTTAGAGGACCCAGCTCCGGGAGCGGAACTGATAGCTCGCGTTCCGTATTCAGAAGCGCCATTTCTACCCACTTACGCCCCTCGCTGTCATGCCCATGAATGGTCCAGAACTGCACGAGCGCAATGCAGAGCCGCATCCCCACCTCTGCTCGTTCCAGGTTTTGCCTCTCCCCCTCTTGCTTGCCCTCTCGTAGGGCCTCTCGTTCGCCCTTTCGTCTGGCCTTCTCTGCCCCCTCTCCTATTCCGACTCCCAAAGACCACTTCAGGGCAGCACGCATATTTTCGTGCTCCCTTCCCAGGAGGGCCAGCCATGCCGATTGGTCCCGTCCCGTCAGCTCAGGGTCCGCAGCCACTGCCAACGCCAGATAGTACTCGGCATGGTGGCGACGGGCGCTTTCTAACTCAGCGCTAACCTCTAGCCGCTCTAGGGCATACTCGTGGATCGTCTCAAGCATAGCCATGCGGCGTTCACCATCTGTTTGCTCTTCCCCTCGCAGCAAGCTCTTATCAAGGAGCGATTCCACCCCGTCCATCACATCAATAATCAGATCACCCGTTGCCTTGCACACCGCCTCGGTCGCCGGCAGTGTACAGCCACCGGCAAAAACCCCCAGCCGTGCAAAGAGGGTCTGCTCGCCTGCGCTGAGCAGGTCATAGCTCCAATCTATGGCACTTCTAAGTGTTTGCTGGCGCGGAGGCAAGTCTCGCGCTCCACCTGTCAGCAGCTTCAGGCGGTTAGATAACCGTGCTTGCATTTCCATAGGGGAGAAAATGTTCGTTCGAGCGGCGGCGATCTCGATGGCCAGCGGTAGACCGTCAAGATGCGCACAGAGCGCCGCCACAGCGGAGGCATTCTGCGCCGATAAAGCAAAGTCGGGCTTCACGGCGCGGGCGCGTTCGACGAAAAGCTGCACGGAAGGGTAGGCAGATAATTCTTCCGGTGGGGGTAGGTGTCCTACGTCAGGCACGCGCAGGGGTGGCACACGGAACTGGTACTCGCCGCGTATGCGCAATAACTCCCGGCTCGTTACCATTAACTTGAGCCGCGGGCATGTAGACATGACTTCTGACAAAAGGGGGGCAGCCGCTCCGACTTGTTCGAAATTATCCAGTATGAGGAGCAGGCTCTTGCTCCCTAAGTATCGAGCCAACCTGTCCATCGGTGGTCGATTTCCAGCTTCTTTGATGCCTAAGCTGAGAGCTATTGTTGAGCCGACCATATTTGGGTCGGTAATCGAGGCCAGGGGTATGAAGAACACGCCATCTTCGAAGTGGTCCCTGAGAACCCGGCCCAGCTCCAGACTAAGCAGGGTCTTCCCTATGCCCGGAGGCCCCGTCAGAGTAAGCAGATGCACTTCGCTGTGGAGCAGCAGGTTCGAGGCGACCGCGAGCTCTTGCTCGCGCCCCACAACCGATGTGAGCCGGCCAGGAAGGCTACCCGGCCAGTGGGAATGGTGGCGGTTGCCAAGGATAGGCAGCCGCCCAGCGTGCGCCGATGGAGCTTGTTTTTGTTGCCGGGCTTGCCTGGCGAACTTCACGAACGCCTCGTGTTCACCGGGAGAGACCTCCAAGCAGTCGGCCAGCCTTTCCGCTATCTGCGTGGACGGGCGATAGTCATCCGCTTCCATTTTGCGGACGGTGATTGTCGAGCAGCCCGTGCAGGAGGCGACCTCCTTTTGGGTGAAACCCAGGTCCTTTCGTTGCTGCTTGAGCCATCGCCCAAACGATGCCACGCCATCTGCCATAGCATTCTCGCACAGATTAAGAGATTCAGGAGGTGATAAATTAGCGCCACCTCGCTATATCGCTTTTATATCCCTCATTATATCACTCTCCATATCGAATAGCTATTCTAATCGCCCCTGTTATCTGCTCTAATTGAGATGCGCTTCAGCGAGACTCGTCCACCCACACCAGCAGACACCAGCAGACACAGCGCTCAGGTCACTCCTGACAACACAGGGGGACCAAGGATCAACATGGACTCCAGGCAGCAAGATAATTCGCAACCATTCCTGTTGCGCGTGTGGAGGGAAGAAGCTGCTGATGGAGAGACCCGATGGTGCGGGAAGATCCAACAGCTTCTAAGTGTAGATACGGGATACTTTGACGACTGGGCAAAGCTGATTGAATTGTTGGAAACGATGCTAAGTGGTCATGATGGCGCCCGCTTGAATGAGAAAGGCGACCGCAACGAGCGCAACGAGGACAGTTAGGACAGCTAGGAAAAGGAGACGACTATGTATGGCACATCTAACACGGTCAAGAGACGCGCGGCACGCTATGCGGCTGCACTACTAGCCTTATCGGCGCTGGCTATCGCACTGAACGGGCACTGGAGCGTGGGGGCGAGGCTAGCCAACGCCAGCGGCGGGGAGACCAGGCAAACTACACAAGCGACCGAGCCGAACGCGCCATTAGTTACCACTTGCCCTGGCACACCTGCCCAGTGCTTTGCCGATGTGCTCTCCGGCAGTCCGTTCTTCGACTATGCCAACCGCCTGTATGAGCAAGAGGTGATAAGCGGCTACAGTTGCGGACGGCCGGGCGAGCCTTGTGATGTCAACAACCGCCCCTATTACCGTCCGGGCAGTAACGTGAATCGCGGGCAGATGACCAAGTTTGTGGACAACGCCCGCCACATGCCCGGCATCTATATAAACAGCTCGACCGACCCCAGCCCATTGTTTGTCCACTTGACCACCAGCATTGGCGCTGCAGTAACAGGCTTTAGTGACGATGCCACCGGAGTTTTCGGACGAAGCTACGGGGGGACAGGTGTGATGGGTTTGAGCAGTACAGGCGTTGCTGTGTGGGGATCCGGCTCCGCAGGCGTGGGCGTGCAAGGCATAAGTAATAGCGGGCGCGGCGTGGCAGGGTTCAGCGATAGCTGGCAGGGCGTGTACGGCCAGAGCAATACCCAGGCGGGTGTGGTTGGCGAAAGCCGCGACTTTGATGGGGTGTACGCTATAACCCACAACGGCAACTTTGCCGGGGTGTCTGGGCACAACGATGCGGGCGGCACGGGCGTATGGGGCAGTGGCACAACTGGGGTATACGGCATCAACTCGGCACCCAATGGCGGAGCAGGCGTGGGCGGCGAGAGTCACAATGCCAACGGCACCGCTGTATATGGCGCGGGTTACAACGGGACTGGCGTTTACGGTGAAGCTAACGGCTCTGGTAAGGGCGTTTTCGGTGCTAACACCGACCAGGGTGGTTATGCAGGGTATTTCAGTGGCAACGTCCATGTTACGGGCAGCTGCTGTAGCTCGGCTAACCTCACTACCCAAATTGATCACCCTCTGGATCCTGCCAACAAATACCTCAACCAATCAGCCGTGCAAAGCCCGGATATGAAGAACATTTACGATGGCAACGTCACTACAGACGCAAAGGGTGATGCCACAGTAACGCTCCCCGACTACTTCGAGGCGCTCAACAGCGACTACCGCTACCAGCTTACCGTGATCGGGGAGTTCGCCCAGGCTATCGTGTCAAGTAAGGTAAAGAACGACAGCTTTACCATAAAGACGGACAAGCCAAACGTCGAGGTCTCCTGGCAGGTGACTGGCATACGTCACGACCCTTATGCTGAGGCGCACCCCACTCAGGCAGAGCAAGCCAAGCCGGAGAAGGAGCGTGGGCTTTACTTGCACCCTGAGTTGTACGGGCAGCCTGACAGCAAGAGAATAGGCAAGTAGTCTCGTTATAACGGGGCCACCGCATTGCCACTGTATTAAGTGTATTGCTTGTATCAAAAAAGGAGAACGAAACAATGCAACCGACATCCGTCAAAACTACCAATCAAGTAGCACGCTCTAATCGCCTCGGTGGGAGATCCGTGGGAAGGCCGGTGGCAGCCTTATGCGCTGTCCTGGCGCTGACCGTCGCCCTCAATGGCTTTGGGGATATGGGCATATCGGTGTCAGCATCAACTGCCGGTCAAGGAGCGGGTAAGCAAAGCAGCCCCCAGGCGATAACTTGCCCTGGCACACCTGCTCAATGCTTTGCCGATGTGCTCCCCAGCAATCCGTTCTTTGACTACGCTAACCATCTTTACGAGCAGGGCATTGTGAATGGCTACAACTGTGGAGGGCCGAGCGAGCCTTGCGATGCCAACAATCGCCCCTATTACCGTTCAGGCAACAATGTAA
>JBBSGN010000196.1:0-5753 GCA_038254085.1 Chloroflexia bacterium
CAGCTACTGACCAAAAAGGGTTGGACCAAGGGAAGCGACGGTATATGGGTCGACGGCAAAGGCAACAAGCTCACCCTGACAATCCTGAGCTATAGCTTCCTCCAATCAATCCCCCCCGTCGTTGCCCAGCAACTCAAGAAGCAAGGTGTCGCCGCTACCTTCGCCATGCCGCCCGATAACTTCGACCAGCTATTCAAGGGTACTTACCAGGGAGCGATCTGGGGCCACGGCGGTAGCGTGAAGGACCCCTATGAGACGATGCGACTCTACCAGTCTACTTCGACGGCGGTGCCGGGCGTCAACTCGGGCAACTACTCGCAGTGGTCCAACCCCGAGTACGACAAGATCGTAGACGAGATGTACGCCACCTCGCCTGACGACCAGGCTAAACTGAAAGATCTTTACCACAAGGCTATGGCAATCTGGCTGCCTAACTTGCCCGATATCCAGCTCGTGCAGAACATCCATAACATTGTGATGAACACCACCTACTGGACCGGATGGCCGTCTGATGAAAACAGCTATGTGAACGAGCATTCGTACGCGCTGACCTGGCCGCTGGTTCTGATGAACCTCCAGCCCGCTAAGTAAAGACAGACTGACACACGCGCCAACCTGGTGCCATGCCCCTCACAAAATGCCGGGCATGGCACCAATCAGGAGCAGAGAATGTTCTGGGCCTATCTCTTGCGCCGGCTAGGGGTCTTCTTCCTCACCATCTGGCTCGCCGCCACGATCAATTTCTTCATACCCCGGCTCTCCGGACAAAACCCTATCGAGCAGCGCTTGATGCAGCGCGCTGTGAGCGGCGGATCTGTCCAAACAGGCATGGAAGAGATGATCAAGGAGTACAACCGCAAGTTCGGCCTTGATAAGCCCCTCTGGCAGCAGTATGTAACCTACCTGGGCGATGTCAGCCAGTTCAACTTCAACTATTCTATCGGCGACTACCCCAGGACGGTCACCCAGGTGATGGGCGATGCTATTCCCTGGACGATCGGACTGCTTGGCACCGCTACGCTGATGATGTTCGGCCTGGGCAGCCTGCTGGGAGCCTTCCTTGCCTGGCCGCGCTCTCCGCGTTTTCTGCAGTTCCTAGTTTCTCCCTTCGTCGCGCTCTCTGCCGTGCCTTACTACCTGCTGGGGCTCATCCTCGTCTACTTCTTCGCCTTTCGCAACCAGTGGTTGCCCCTCTTCGGAGGTTACTCGCCGACTGCGGTTCCCCAGTGGTCGTGGCCTTTCATGTTTGATCTAGTCAAGCATGCTGTTTTACCGGCAGCCTCTATAATCCTGGCGGGCCTCGGCGGCTGGGCGCTCTCCATGCGTGGCATGATGAAGACGGTCCAGGGTGAGGACTACATGCTCCTTGCTGAAGCCAAGGGTCTCAAGCAGCGGACACTCTTTTTCCGGTATGGCATGCGCAATGCCATATTACCACAGATTACCGCCCTGATTCTCTCGCTCGGCTACATCCTGTCAGGCTCGGTACTTGTGGAGGTGATCTTCGGCTACCCGGGGGTCGGCTCAGTATTGTATCATGCCATCCGGGAGTTCGACTACTTCCTTATTCAAGGTGTCGTCTTTACCGTAGTAGTGGCGATCGCCTTAGGGGCCCTGATCCTCGATCTGGTCCTACCCTTGTTGGATCCCCGCATCAGTTACGGAAGGGCTTAGGTGTCCAACACGGAATTATCTGCCGGACAACCCCCCGAAGCCCCGGAAGCCCCCACCGGAGCTATGAGGTCGCAGGGCGAGCCTGTAACCGGCCGCAACATCGCGCCGCAGATCCTGAGTGCCCTGCGGCACAACACGGCGCTGAGCCTGGGCGTGATCCTACTTGTCGGTTTACTCTTGTTTTCGGTTGTCGGCGCGATGGTGTATGACGTTGGCAAGGCGGCCCCTCTATCGGCTCTCCCCGGCAGGCCACCGGGCGGCGATTATCCGCTCGGCACTGACCAGCAGGGCCGCGATATGTTGGCGGCGATGATTGCGGGCACCCCCCTGACGCTGCGCATAGGGTTGATCGCCGGCGTCCTCGGCACAGCTATCGGAGCCCTGCTAGCTTTCGTGGCGGGATATTATCGCGGCTTCGCTGACACCGTGATACGCACAGCGGTAGATGTCGGCCTAACGGTGCCGGGCCTGCTGATCTTGATAATTATCGCAATCACCCTCAAAGGCAATATTACGGTGGACCAGGTAGCCCTGGTCGTGGCCTCCACGGCCTGGCTATGGCCCGCCCGTACCATGCGCTCACAGGTTCTCACTATGCGGGAACGAATCTACGTGCAAATGGCCCAGCTTTCCGGTATGAGCGGGCCTGAAATCATCTTTCGCGAGATGATGCCCAACCTGATACCATTTATCGCGGCAAGCCTGATTAATTCAATAGTGCAGGCGGTGCTCGCGTCCATAGGCCTCGAGGCTCTCGGGCTCGGCGCGCTCGACACGCCTACTCTGGGGATGACTATCTACTGGGCAATTTACAACTCGGCGCTGCTGCACGGCGCCTGGTGGGTGTGGGCACCTCCGATCATTGCGATTCTCGTTCTCTTCGTCGGCTTGTTCCTGCTCTCTATAGGCCTTGAGAGCGTGACCAATCCGCGTCTCAGGAGGGCTGCGTGACTGGACCTATAGGATTGGGGAACAACTCGGGGCCGGTCCTGCAAGTCAGCGATCTGCACGTCTACTATCGTACAGCCAGGCGCATTATAAAGGCCGTGGACGGAGTAAGCTTCGACATCTACCCGGGCGAACGCTTTGGGCTGGTGGGGGAGTCGGGCTCCGGCAAATCGACTATAGCCATGGCGATCTTAGGGCTGATAAAGCCGCCAGGCAAGATCGAGAGTGGTGAGATAGTGCTGCGAGGCCGGTCGCCTGAAAAAGGCGGCTCGGGGGTGGGCCCCGTCCCCTCGCTGCCCGGATTTGCCGATATAAGCGCTCCGGTCAACTTGCTCACCCTCTCCGCGGAGAGGATGCGCCAGTTGCGGTTGGCAGGCATTGCCCTGATCGCGCAGGGGGCTATGAACTCCCTCAACCCGGTGGTGCGCATACGCGAGCAGTTGCTTGACGGCATGAAGGACCACGGGGTGCGCCTCTCCAGGCGCGACCAGGAGGAGCGCATCCAAGGATTGCTCGAGTCCGTCGGGCTGCGGCGCGAGGTCGCGGGAATGTATCCGCATGAGCTGAGCGGGGGCATGAAGCAACGCGCTGTCATCGCAATCGCTATTTCACTACGCCCCCGACTGATCATCGCTGACGAGCCGACGAGCGCCCTCGATGTGATCGTGCAGAGGCAAGTAATGGATACCCTACGCGAGGTACAGGAGCGCCTGCAGGCATCGATACTGATGGTAGGTCACGACATGGGGCTGATGGCGCAGTCGGTGCACCGGCTCGGCGTGATGTATGAGGGCAGGCTGGTTGAGACCGGCACTGTAGAGCAGATCTTCGCCCGCCCGCAGAATAGTTATACCAAGATGTTGATAGCCAGCCTCCCTTCGCTCACCAGCAAAAGGGTTATGCCGGTAGTTCACGGCGGTAGTTGAGGAGCAGATCGGGTGATACCACCACTAATGCAGGTCCGTAGCGTTACCAAGACGTTCGGGTCGGCACTCAGCAAAAATCAGAAACCGGCTATCGAGGATTTCTCGATGACCATAGAGGGCGACCCACCCTCTATTACGGCGCTCGTCGGTGAAAGCGGCAGCGGCAAAACGACGCTGGCGCGGCTCTTTCTTGGGCTGATCGCCCCGACCTCCGGCGAGGTACTCTACAAGGGTAAGAGCCTGCAGCGCCTGAGTGCAGCGGAGCGTCACGACTTCAGGCGCGACGTGCAGATCATCTTTCAAGATCCCTTTGAAGTGTACAACCCGTACTATAAAGTAGATCACCTGCTAACGATCCCGATAGACAAGTTCCACCTGGCTTCGTCGAGGCGCGAGCGACGCTTGATTATGGAAAATGTGCTTGCAGCCGTCGGCCTCAACCCTGGCGAGATACTGGGCCGCTACCCACACCAGTTGAGCGGAGGCCAGCGCCAGCGCATCGCAATAGCGCGTGTACTACTCATCCGCCCGCGTCTCATTATCGCCGATGAGCCGGTATCGATGGTCGATGCCTCACTGCGGTCAAGCATCCTTGCCAACGTGCAGCAGCTCAATCGTGAGTTCGGCATCTCTATCCTCTATATCACACACGACCTGGCGACCGCTTTCCAGATCAGCGAGAATATGGTCGTCCTGTACAGGGGCTCCGTTGCAGAGGCGGGTGATGTAGAGTTGGTGGTCCAATCTCCGAAGCACCCGTACACGCAGCTGCTGATCGACTCGATACCGGAGCCGGATCCTGCCCGGCACTGGGGTGGAGAGCCTGTGATCGCCCCCTCCTTCGGCGGGATCGGTCCGGGACACGGCTGCAAGTTTGCCGACAGGTGCCCGCACGTGATGCCGGCCTGTCGCACCCAACCACCACCCTTCTTCAGGACTGAAGAGAGGAGGGCTGTCACCTGTATCCTCTATGACACTGCGCCTGTAATCAGACCCGAGGACCTGGACAGCGTTTTCGTTCCTCGTCAACCGGCACAAGTCGGTTGAAACTCAATTCATGATAGGCCCCATATGATTAGGCCCTATAGGATAAGGAGATAACAATGTCTGACAAACTTCGCTGGGGAATACTGTCTACTGCGGGCATAACCGAGGCCGCTATTTTCGCGCTGCGCGAGGCGCCCAGGAGTGAACTGGTCGCTGTAGCAAGTCGTGATGCCGCCAGGGCCGACGCCTTCGCCGCTGAACAGAAGATTCCGACTAGCTACGGCAGCTATGAGGACCTGCTGGCCGATTCGAAGATAGACGTCGTCTACGTGCCTCTCCCTAACACACTGCACTCGGAGTGGGCGGTGAAGGCGGCAGAGGCGGGCAAGCACGTACTTGTTGAAAAGCCGATCGTTACAACGCTGGCAGAGCTGGACGCGATCGAGGCCGCAGCTCCTAAGAACAGAGTAACGATCTTCGAGGCGTTTATGTCTCTGCACGCGCCGCAGAACCGCCAGGTACTCGAACTGATACAAGGGGGCCGCATCGGCGAGCTACGGCTGATAAACAGTTGGTTCAGTTACTATCTACCGCCCGAGGACGCCGGGAACATCCGCCTCAACCCGGAGCTGGGCGGTGGATCATTCTGGGACGTTGGCGTCTACCCTAACAGCCTGGTCATCACCATGACGGGCGGACGTGCTCCCGAGAGAGTATGGGCGGCGCAGGACACGGGGGAGACGGGCGTAGATGTGAGCCTGGCGGCGCAGTTGCATTTCGCCGGTGGCGCGGTAGCCCAGATATATTCAGGATTACGCAGCCCCTTCGTGGAGGGCGCACAGTTCATTGGCAGCAACGGCATGATCCGCCTGGAAAAGAGCTGGATCCCCGGCATGGATAGCCGCAGCGCGCATGGCGTGGACACCGTCATCGAACTCACAGACAGGGACAACAGCACAGAGAAGATAACGGTACCGGCGGCCAACCCGTGGCAAAAGGAGATCGAGGCTATGGAAGCCTGTGTCCTGGACGGCGCAGAGCCTGTAGTCCCCTTGAGTGCGAGCCGGGAGTTTCTGAAGAGCGCCCTGGCCCTGCGCGAGTCGGCGCGCTCCGGCAAGATTGTCGAGCTGTGATACCAGGTGTCTATGACCCTACAGGAGATGGGGCGTATTCCAACTGGTGGCGCGTCCAGGGTAGTGATATAGTCAACTCTATTGG
>JBBSGN010000197.1:0-5751 GCA_038254085.1 Chloroflexia bacterium
GCAGAGACGCAGAGAACGCACAGGGCCACGCAGGGATTCTATTTGGGCAATACAGAGCGAACCACCATCATCCTTGTCCGGCATACGGACGTGCATAATCCGCAAGATATCCTGTATGGCAGGCTGCCGCGCTTCCGCCTGAGCGACCTGGGGTGGCGACAGGCCGAGGTCACGGCTTCGGCGCTGGCTGAGGCGAGCATAGTGGTGTTCTACACGTCGCCACGCTTGCGGGCGCGACAAACCGCGCGTATATTGGCCGGGCCGCACCTGGGCGTGCCCGTGCGCGTCACGCGACTGCTGGACGAGGTGAAAACAGGCTGGCAGGGGAAGCCGCATAGCGATCTGGAAGCAATTACCTTCAACTTCTATGACCAGCCGGTCCACCCCACCGACGAGACCATCCAGCAAGTAGGGGCCAGGGTGACTAGATTTGTCGGTTTAGCGCGGCGCAGGCACCCCGGCCAGATCGTGGTTGGCGTAACGCACGGCGACCCGGTGATAATCGCTCGTGCGGGCTACCTGGGCAAACCCCTTACGGTCGAATCGCTGCGCCGCCCCAACTTCTATCCGGGCAAAGGCTCCCTCACCCGCTTCACTTTCAGCCCCAACCTGCGAGATACATCCCCCCTGAGCGTGGACTACTACGACCCGAACGGTGAAGACTCCGCCATGTCTGCGGGTTGGGTCGGCCTTAAAGGCTAGAAGCTATCTCACAAATAACAGCTGTCTCTTTAGCCGTCTAACTCGCCCTTGTCATTCCGAACGAAGTGAGGAATCACTATCCTGAGTAGGATGTTCGGGATACAGGAGAAGTGCCAGGCAAGTAATTATTAGGGATGGTGATTCCGAGCGTAGCGAGGAATGACAAGGGGTAGTGGATAGGCTAAAGAGATAGCTCTTGTTTATCAAACAGCTTCTAGACAATACGCCGGCGCCCGGTCGGGTGTTGGGTGTCAGGGACCGAAACAACCAGCACCCAATCCCCAATCCCCAACACCCGGGCCTGTTGTCTAGCCTTGTTCTTTGTCGCGCAGCAAGGGGTCAGAGATACGCACTAGCAGCAATGGCTGGTCAACCTTGCCTACAAGCCCTGCGGCTACGCTACCGATCCAGAATGCGCCCAGTCCGGCCCGCCCATGCGTGGCGATGACGATCAGGCTCGCGCCCGATTTGGCTGCCGCCTCGGCAAGCATCTGCACCGTCTCGCCACGCAGAACCTCCGCGCTCGCCTGGACGCCCTCGTCTGCCAACTGCTTCACCCTCGCGGCCAGGTAAGCCCGCGATTGCTCCTGCTGGGCGTCAAGGGTGGCCGCCGTCGAGATGGGGGTTAGGCGGGCGGCGGCTGAACTGTCGCCCGTAACCGTCGTGACGGTGGGCACCACGCTTGCCAGCAGCACCCCAGCGCCACAAGTGCGCGCCACATCTGCCGCCACCGGAAGCGCGCACTCCCCGGCGGGTGTGCCGTCCAGGGGCATGAGCAGGGTGTTGATGGCGGTAGCGGCTGGCATGTTGGGGCGCACCAGCAGTATGGGCGTGGTCACGCGCTGTAGCGCCTGCTGGGCGATGCTGCCCGACACCACTCGCCGGGGGCCGCCGCGCCCGTGCGTGCAGAGGGCGATCATGTCCGCGTCCAACTCGCCCGCGTGGGAGGCGATGCTGAGGGCCACGTCATGCTCCTCGGTGCCATGCACATGCTGCTCGACCGTGAGACCCGGCCCCAACTGAGACGCGACACGTTCCAGGTACGCCTCGGCCTGGGAGGCCGAAGTGAGATGTGGCTCGCCATGTATCGTTTGTGGGGCGCGCTCCTCGACGATATGGAGCAGCATTATCTCAGCCCCCAGGCATCGCGCCATCATCCCGACCACCGGCAATACCGCCTCGGCCAAACGTGAGCCGTCCAGGGGGACCAGGATTCGCTTGAACAGCGCGCTCATAATCCGCCTCCGGTAAAAGTCTGATACAGCAGATAGAGATTGAGGGCAACTATCAAGGCGGCCACCAAGGTAGTGATAAGTGTGGTTGCCCGGTGGTTGACCAGGGCGCCCATGAGGTCCCGGCGGCGAGTGAACATGACCAACGGAATGAGGGCGAACGGTATGCCGAAACTGAGCACCACCTGGCTGAGAACTAGCGTGCGCGTGGGGTCCAGGCCCAGCCATACGACAACGAGTGCGGGAACCATAGTCACCAGGCGGCGCAGCCACACGGGTACCTTGCGATGCAAGTAGCCTTGCATTATCACCTGGCCCGCCATCGTGCCCACCGTTGAGGACGATAACCCCGATGCCAGCAGCGATATTGCAAAGATAGTGCTGGCCGCACTTCCCAAAAGCGGTTGGAGTGTGCGATACGCCTCCTCGATGCTGGCTATGTGGGTCGCGCCGCTCTGGAAGAAGGTGGACGCGGCCATAATTAGCATGGCGGCGTTGATCAGCCCGGCCAGGCCCATCGCTATTGCCACGTCTACCAACTCGAAGCGAAAGAGCCGCTTTTGCTGCGCGGGGTCATGCACCACTATCCGGTTCTGGGTCAGCGCCGAGTGCAGGAATATCACGTGAGGCATGACCGTCGCGCCCAATATGCCCACCGCCAGCAGCACGCTCTCGGTGCCGCTGAACTGCGGCGTGATCGCGTGTATGCCGATCTGCCCCCAATCGGGTTGGTCCAGTATAGTCTCGAGCAAGTAGCTCACCGCGATCACGCCTACCATAGCGGTAATCACAGCCTCCAGTGGTCGGAAACCGCGCCTCTCCAACCCCAAAATGATAAAAGTGATGATGCCTGTGATGATGGCGGCGGGCAGGAGCGGTATATGAAACAGGAGGTAGAAGCCGAGCGCCGCGCCCAGGAACTCGGCCAGGTCGGTCGCCATCGCTACCACTTCGGAGGCCACCCACATGCCCCACACGAGCGGGCGCGGGAACTGGTCCCTGCATACCTCGGCCAGGTTCATGCCTGTGGCTATGCCCAGCTTGGCTGACAGCGACTGTATGAGCATCGCCATCAGGTTGCTGGCAATTATAACCCAAACAAGCAAATAACCGAACTGCGCGCCGCCCTGGATGTTGGTGGCGAAGTTACCGGGGTCCATATAGGCAATGGACGCAATAAAGGCCGGACCCATGAACGGCAGGATACGCGCCAACCCCCGCCGCTTGCTATCGCCTTGCAGCACCCTATGGGCAGCCGACACTGTGCCGATTTCGCTGGCTTGCCTGTCGTCTATGGCAACGTCAGCCGTTGGGCTTTGCTCGGGGACCGCAACTGGTGGGGTCTGCTCTTGTTCTACAGCCTTGTCTATCATTCTTTGTATACTGTCCTTGCCGAAACCAACTGCGATTTAGTCTTACCTAAATTAGCCTGGTCTAAATATAACATAGAGAGTACAGGCCTGTCAATAATTATTTAAGTCGAGAGTAGACCTGATATAATGCCCTCAGATATGAGCCGGAGCCAGGACAAGCAAGCCAACCACCTTTTGGACCAAGCAACTCTAAGGTCGCTAGTCGCTTGGCACAGGGAATATAACCCGGAATGGGACAACCGCCCCGACGACTATGTTGACGCGGGCATTGTAGGATGGGGTCTCAGCCGCCGCCTGGGGCTGTTCAGGCGAGGCGCTATCAAGGCGTATTTAGGCGTGCAGCACGTTGACCCCTCAAAGGCGGGATGGGCGATAGTTGACGCTCCCCAAGCCCGCTTCTTCCTGTCTCTTTTCGTGTCGGGTCAGTGCGTTACCCTGCGGACCTTCCTTATGATGGCCGCTGCGCTGGATGCCCTCGTCTCATTCTTGGACTTCATGCAGCCTGACTGGAAGCTACCTCAAAAATGACAGCCCATCTATGCTACAATGCTCTTATGGACAAAATCAGCGACAGCCACTATCCCCTTCCCATCGCCCGGGCTTTGCAGGCGACGGAGCAGAATTGCAGCAGTAGTGAAGACGGTGCGGCCTCCTGCCTCGCCGCGGTGCTGAGGTTGGCGGACGCTCTCACCTACTACTTAGGGGCTGTGGCTGTGGCGCAGTATTCGCAGTCGGTGTATACGGGGCAGATAGAGGCCGATCCCGCGCTGAATCGCAGTCTGCGGAGCCTGCGCCGCGTGCTGCCCGGCCAGTGGCTTCGCTGGACGGCCGACGGCCTAGCAGCCGCACCCAATGGCCCGGTGGAAGGCCTTGCCGCCTGGTATTTCCATGAAGAGAACGGCGAGATCGCGCGGGCATATAAAGGGTTGCGGCAGGCTATGGTAGGCCACCTGGCTTACGCCGGAGATTACGGCCCGCGTGAAAAGGCGTCGCCTCGCCACTTACTTGAGCTTATTGACCAGTACCGCATCCGGCGCGGCAAAGTCCCGCCCGACACCTTACCACCCGATTTCGATGAACGTGTTGCCGAGGCCATACTGCCTGGCTTGCGTGCCGCCCTGGGGAGTACCGATTTCCTTACCGAGTACCAGCTATACGCGCCCCAGCAGCGCCAACTGCTCACGGGGCTGAAAGCCGCCACGCCCATGCCGCCCATGAGCGACCCACCGGATACGGCGGCCACCATCCTTCTCTATCCGCCCGGAGAGGCCCCCGACTACACCAAGCGCCCCAACCCGCAAGCCGAGCGCCTGCCTCTCTTTCCGCTCGATCCGCTCCTAGTCTACCTGCGCTGCCCCCAATGTGCGCTCTACCGCGTCGCCGCCCTGCAAGCAATGGTGGCGGGCGCTCCTCATTATGTTGGGCTAGACCCCGATTGTGGGCACGAGATTGCTGCGTGATGCGTAAAACGTAACAGCTTATTTGTGCTCCTTACGTTTTACGTTTTACGCTTTACGTTATAGGTATGCGCATCTCCAGCCTTCGCACTTGCGGGTTGATGGCGGTTGGGTTTACGGTGGGGCCGGGGAGGATAGCCAGCACCAGGGCGGCCATGTCGTCGGTGGGGCGGTTGGCGTCCAGTTCGAGGGCTGTCTGTAACAGGTAATCAGCGAGGGCGTGGGCGGTGATTGGCCCCTGGACGAGGCACTCGCTCACGAGGGCGGGGATGTCTATCGGGTGGCCGTCGCGCTTGCCTGCCTCCATCAAACCGTCCGAGTAGGTGACGGCGTAGGTGTGGGCCTCCAGAGGCAACTCAGTTATCACCGGCTTGGTCATCGAGTAAATGCCTATGGGGCTGGAAGGCTCCTCTATCATCGTGAGGCCGCTTTCGCCTGGGTGCGACAGGATAATAGGGCAGTGGCTGTTACGCGACAGTACCAGCGTGCGACTAGAGAGGTCCACGGTCAGGATGACCAGCGTGGCCGACACCTTGCCGCCCCTGTAAGCGTACAGATAGTCATGCACCGCGCGGGCCACCGCCCCATCCCGCGTGCCGTCTTTGATCATGCTCACCGCTTTGGTGGTGACCAGGTGCGACAGGTTCTTGGCCGCCCGCCCGCTCCCCTGCCCATCGGCCAGCACCACCGAGAAGCCCCCGTGCGGCCTCTCGACCACCTCCACGGTGTCTCCGCTCTCTCGCTTGGCGTATTTGTTCGTCTTGGCAACCGCTATCTGTACGTCTAGCATGGTGGGTGATGGATAGTGGGTAGTGAGTGGTGGGTGTTAGGGATCAGGTTATGGTGTGCAACCTCTCGTTGCCCGTATTTTAGAGCAATGGATGGTGGAGCGCAACGTTAGGACTCGCCAAATGTAAGAAGCAGATCTCTTACGTTTCACGTTTTACGCCTTACAAAGCACCGCTAAAGCCACGCCCATTTATGGGC
>JBBSGN010000198.1:0-5728 GCA_038254085.1 Chloroflexia bacterium
GACAGCTTCTTCTTTTTCATACTATATGCCTCTCTAGCCGTATATGCTTGCGTAAAGTTGGGCTTGCAACTCTGTTTTAATTTTGCCCTACTGGGACTATAGCACAGAACATTAGTTCTTGTCAATACTTTTATGCACGAATTTGGAACAAATAAGCTAGACTCGTAAAACGTAAAACGTAAGAAGGGAGCCTCTTACATTTTACGTTTTACGCATTACGAGTCCACCTATCGGGTAGGTTAGAACGTGACTTAACTCCTATTCCGCGTGGGGCGGTGCAGGGGTAGAATAGAGGGGAGATAAATAGCCATACAAGTGGAGGACCGTTTATGCGCGAGTTGATTAATGTCATACCGTACCTTGATGTGTTCATCGTGGTACTGCTGGCGTTCTTCTTGTATTTGGGGTGGAACCACGGAATGCCACGGTTGGCGATGATAATAGGGGCGATTTATACCGGCTTCTTGCTCGCTTCTATCTACTACCATCTCTTCGCGGTGGTGCTATCGAAAGCCTTCAAGATGCGCGCCAGCTTCGTGACCGACCTTATCTCGTTCCTTGTGCTGGACGCGCTCATTACCATATTGATGATAGCGCTCTTGCTCACTCTGTTCGGGCATATCGAGATCAAGGGCCGGGCGGCGGCGTTCGATAAGCTGGGCGGCACGGTCATGGGCTTTTTCGCGGGGATACTGGTGATCGGTATATTGATCACGCTGCTGCGGGTTCCCTACGAAGCAAACAAACAGAACCTGGACGCCTCCTCTAAGATGCCGGTCGTGCAACTGTTCAACGACGGATACGAGAAGTCGGCCCTTTCGCCGTACTTCGTGAAGGCCGCACCCTGGCTGGTATACAGCATAAGCCCTATGCTCCCGCCACAGATGCAGGATAAAGGCGCTGTGCCCCTCTTGCAGAGCCTGGTCGCCCAGCAATAAGGCTAAAAATAAAAAGAGACAGGTGGCCGTGACGCAGCCACCTGTCTCTTTTTATTTTTAGCTGGCTCGCTACTCGATGAGCCGAGCGAGACGCTCGACGATGATCCGGGCGCTGGCCTCTTTAGGCATGGGAGGCAACTCTTCTACACTGCCGTCTTTGCTAATTAGAGTGAGGGCGCTGCTGTCCGTGCCTATGCTGGCTACTGCCTCGTTGGCCACTATCATATCGAGCTTCTTCTTGTGGAGCTTCTGGCGGGCGTTATTGAGCAGGTCTTGGGTCTCGGCTGCGAAGCCGACGCGCACCAGGCCGGGCAGGTCCATCTCGGCTAGATTGCCCAGGATGTCGGGGTTGCGGCCCAGAGTAAGGGTGAGGTTCTCGCCTGTTTTCTTTATCTTTTGCTCTGATACTTCAAGCGGTGCATAATCGGCCACCGCCGCCGCCATGACCAGCGCATCGGCCCCCTGCACGGCCTCGCGCACGGCGGCCTCCATCTCGCGGGCTGTCTTCACGTTGACGAGGTGAATACCCTGGGGCGCTGGGATGGATACCGGGCCGCTTATGAGGGTAACATCAGCACCGGCCTGGCGTGCAGCCTCGGCTATGGCATAGCCCATCTTGCCCGAAGAGCGGTTGCCTATGTAGCGCACCGGGTCTATAGGCTCCTGGGTGCCTCCGGCCGTCACAATCACCCGCGTACCGGCCAGCAGTCCATTCCCACCCACCATACTCTCTATCTGCGCCACTATCTCCGGCGCCTCCGGCAGTCGCCCAACGCCGCTCGCCCCCGATGCGAGCCTGCCCTCGCCCGGCTGCATGACGGCGGCCCCTCGTTGGCGCAGAGTTTCAAGATGCTCCTGCGTGGCGGGGTGAAGGAACATGCCGGTCTCCATAGCGGGCACAACCAGCACGGGAGCGCGAGTAGAGAGGTAAACCGCACAAAGCAAGTCGTCCGACAGCCCAAGTGCCATGCGGGCTATGGTATGCGCGGTGGCGGGGGCTACCACCAACAGGTCGGCGTTGTGGGCCAGCCCGACATGCCCGGTGTCATCGCCCAGCCAGTCGGCGTATAGGTCGATCCTCACGGGCCGCTTGGTGATGGCCGCGAAGGTGAGGGGCGCGACGAAGCGCTGCGCCCCCACCGTCATTATCACGTCCACGAGCGCACCAGCCTGCACCAGCTTCGAGGCCAGGTCGGCCACCTTGTAAGCCGCTATGCCCCCGGATACGCCGAGGACGATCCGTTTTGATTCGAGCATATGTTATCCGTGGGGCACGGGGTCCCCCAGCCTTCTCTGTGAGCGGGCCCTGCTAGGGTCTCCCCGCGATGCGGACGAGTATCTGGGCTACTGTAGTTGCCATTCTCGTGCGAACCGTTCCCCTTTGTTTTGATAAAATCAGAGGTCCGCGACCGCAGGTATAACTTCTCGCCCTATCACCTCCAGCGGAGCGATCCGGTCCACGTGTGGGACCGCGCCGAACACCGTCTGGATGCCCATGCCTGCTAGCCATCGTAATTGTTTGATCAACTCGCTCACTTTGGATATATCTCCGTCCTCACCAACATCGATTGAAACGGGCAGGTCTTCTCGATAGAGTCGTAATCGCGGCCCTCGGCATCGCAATGCCGGCGCAGTACATCCAGCTTCTTCGGGAGTTCTGGCCCGGGGCTTATGTTACAGGCATCGGCGTATCGCGCAACCAGGCGCAGGGTTTTCTGCTCGCCATTACCGGCGATCATGATTGGTGGGTGCGGCCGGGTGAGGCTCTGAGGCGAATTGAGCGCACGCTCGATCTGGAAGTGCTTGCCGCGGTAGGGTTGGTCGTCGCCGTGCTCACCGCTCCACATTCGCAGGCAGATTTGCACCGTCTCTTCCAGCATCTCAAAGCGCTCCCCGACCGGAGGGTACGGAATCCCCAGCCCCCGCGCTTCATCCGCGTAGTCGCCTGCGCCGATGCCAAGCCAGGCGCGGCCACCCGACAGCACGTCCAGAGTAGAGACTATCTTGGCAAGCATCGCCGGGTACCGGAAGTGCGGCGGGGTCGCCAGCGCGATAAGTTCGACATGAGTGGTGCTCGCCGCAATGAAGGCAAGAGCTGTGTAACACTCCGGTACCTGTCCCTCGATGGGACCCATCCAGGGTGGAACCGCCCACAGATGATCGGCCACCGCGATGCTGCTGAAACTATACTCGTCTGCGGTCTGCGCTATCTTTGTCAATGTAGCGCCCAGTTTACCGGGGCCGCCGTCCCAGATGTAGTTATTGAGTTGAAGCCCGAGTTGCATGAAACTATACCTCTCCTTACTGGCGGCCTGCTGAGGGTGCCGGAGGCGGCCCGGCAATAGGACTCAGTTGAAGGCTGGCAAGCAGCCAGCGCCCCTGCTGCCTCACGAAAACCAGTGTCGTTCGGAACTCGCCTTCTGCGGGTTGGCCCTGGTATTTAGCTTTTTGCGATTGGCGGCCCGTCACGATTGCTGCGTCCGCCGTATCTCCGTACACGCGCACCTTCACCTCATCCCAGTCGAACTGCTCGTACTTCAGAGCGCCTGATGTAATCCGCTGGAGCCAGTCCTCCTTGGTCAACATAAAGCCACGTGGTCCGATGCCCACAAAGTCGTCCGCCAGCGTGCTATCGAGAAAGGCCGTGTCGCCACGCAATTCGGCGGCGGCCCACTCCTCCGAGAGTTTCTTCAGTTGTTGTTCCGTGTTGTCGTTGTTATTACCTGGCGTTGCGTTCATAGTTCAACTCCTTTTCATTGCCCACCTGTTAGCGAGGATTTAGTTGTGGCGGCCCATGTCGCGCCCTATGCTGCGACCCAGGGCAGTCCGTCCGATGGGCGTCAACAGCAAGACCAGGGCCGCTACAGCCACTACCACCATCACGCGGTGGTATATATAGTTGGCGTCGGAGGTTGGGCCTGCACCGAGAGCCAGCGCGGTAACACCAAGCAGGATGCCCGCTATCGCAAAGGCGTGCGCGAAGGTAGCTGCCAGCCATGCCCATGTTTGGTGGGTGAACAAGGCGTAGGCACTGACGGCGAAGAAGAGCGCGATAATCCCTTCAACAATCGCCGCAGGAATTATCACAGGCTCTGCGAACCCCACCGGGAGCGGCACGCCCAGGTGCAACAGAGCCGCTATGAGAAAGACAACAGCCTCCAAGACAATCAAAGTGCGAATCAAGGCCAGCACGGCCGCCCGGCGATCAGTTGTCATGATTAGTCTTCCAACACTTCCAGCTTGCGTACCCGCAACGTATCCACCTCTAGCTCGCCTATAGACAGCTTACCAATCGCCATCTTACCGATTGCCAGGCGGCCAATGGCTACCGCGCCCAGAGCGAGCGCGCCTATCGCTGCTGCGCCCACTGCACGGGCTAACGATATGCCAAACAGACGTGGGCCGTTCCCGCGTTGCTTATGCTTATCCTTCTCTCGTGCCATTATTCTCCTCCATCTTACCCCGGTGACGAGGGTAGCAGCCGGTTACCGGGTGGAACCCGGCCACGCTTCCGCGCTATTCAGGACGAGCCACTGTTTTAGGTTCAGGGCGGCTAGAGTGGCGCTCGGCTACCCGCCAGCCGCCGTCCCCCTTCACCCAAACGTCGGTGATAACAAGCTGCCCGCTTCGGTCCTGGCCTCGCACTGTGGCTTCCTGCGTATACAGCATCAACACCACCGCCACATCGCCGTACACATTCACGCGCATATCGTCGAAGCTAAAGTCCTCTATCTTGTATGCGTGTAGAGTCTCCAACCAGTGCGCTCTTGGCACGATCTGGAGTGGCAGAGCTTGTACGCCAATCGCCAGGAAATAACTATCTGCGAGGAAGCGGTCCATTTGCGAAACGTCCTGACGTTGAATCGCAGCATTCCACTGCTTCTCCAACTCGACGATCTCCTGTTCAGCATTGGTGCTTTGGCTGGCAACCTTCATGGATACAACTCCTTTATCGGCTATCATCCCGATTCAGCTCATACACCATCCTGACACCGTCCAGCGTCAGGTTAGGGTCAACTATGTCTATACAGTCCGTATTAGGCGCAATCAGGCGGGCCAGGCCGCCGGTGGCTATTACTTTGGCGTTGCGGCCCATGTCGCCCATGTCGCGCTTGAGGCGCGTTATCATCCCTTCGGCGAGGCTGATGTAGCCCAGCACCACGCCCGACTGCATGGCGTGTACTGTATTCTTGCCGATTGAAGAGCGCGGCGGCACCAGTTCGATGCGCCGCAGTTGGGCCGCGTACCGGAAGAGCGCGTCCGAGGCCACCCGCATACCGGGCGCGATGGCCCCGCCCAGGTACTCGCCGTCGGGCGATATTACGTCGAAGGTGGTGGCGCTACCGAAGTCTATCACAATGGCCGGGCCTCCGTAGCGGGTATGAGCCGCCAACGTGTTCACTATGCGATCCGCGCCCACCTCGCGCGGGTTGTCCACGTTCACCTTCACGCCGGTCTTGAGGCCAGGCTCGACCAACAGCAACTTGGTATGGAGGTACTCCTCAACCATCTCGCGCAGAGCGGTGGTCACGGGAGGCACTACGCTGGCGCACGCCGCCGCATCTATATCGGACAGTTTATAGCCACGATGCTCCATGAGGGTGATAAGGATAGCCGCCCACTCGTCGGGCACACGCTGGTGGTCCGTCACCATGCGCCAGTCGGCCAGCAGCGTCTCTCCATCGTAGAGACCGAGGACGGTGTTAGTGTTGCCTACGTCTATTGCTAGTAGCATGGCTTCCTGTGTACCGACTACCGACTACCGACTACCGACTACCGACTACCGACTA
>JBBSGN010000199.1:0-5722 GCA_038254085.1 Chloroflexia bacterium
GATCTTCTCGGCCCTGGCGCGATAAGTATACCCCGACGCAAGCCGCCTTGCCTCGATTCCCATCCGTTCGCGCCGGACAGGACCGCCACTCAGAGCCTGAATTGCGGAGGCCAGGGCGGCTGCGTCACCTTCGGGGAAGAACATCGCGCAGCGGTCATCAATGATTTCGCGCAGGGCCGGCATGTCCTTGCAGATTATTGCTTTACCGGCGGCCATGTACTCGAACAGCTTGAGGGGCGAGGCGGTCATGTTCGTAACGGTGCCGGGGATCACCAGCACATCGGCGGCCTGCAAATAGAGGGCCGCCCTCTCGTGCCCGACCTGGCCGGGCGTTATCAATCTTTCGGGGGCGATGCCCAGTTGCGCCGCAAGCTGCCTCAGTTCCGACAGTTCGTCCGACCTGCCACCCACCAGCAGCAAGGCGGCGTTATCCGAGCTTTCATCGAGTTTAGCAAACGCCTCCACAAGCAGGTCAAGGCGGCGGTATGCGAACGTCAGGCCAGCATAGCCGACTATGAAGGCGTCAGGGGGCAAGCCTAGCGTTCGGCGAGCTTGCACAGTATCTATAGGGATGTATAGCGAGGGGTCGAAGGCATCCGGGATGACGGCTATATCTTGCGGATCCCGCAGACCGTTTGAGACGGCCCAATCCTTGAACGTTTGGGTCAGCGATACCACCTTGCGCGATTTGAGCAGGGCGGTGCGATCCAGCCAGGGGAGGAAGCGCGTCCAGAAGCGGCGGGGCCAGCGCGCTGCTTTGCTGGGGTGCGCGGCTTCTAGGCCGTGGACCTCGTAGACGACCCTGGAGCCGTGCAGTGGCCCAAGCAGCGCGAGCCAGGCGGCGCACACAGCGTCCCTCACGTACAGCACCCGATAGCCACGCCCCAACACTCTCCTCCAAGTCATCAGGAGTAGAACGAGCATGAGGGCGTATAAGGTGCGCTCGATATAGGACCAACCGGCCCAGGACACGAACCTCGATAGCTTGTTGACGGCAGGGCGGGGCAGATGAAGCGCGTCCAGGTCGGAAAAGGCGCTCTTTTCGAGCAGCCAACGCGGGATCACAAGGCGCATACCGGGCAGTATGCGACGAAGCTCGCGCACGGTGCTGTAGGTCTGGATGGCGTTAGCGGACGTGAGATCGAGGCGCATGGGATAGGCTACATAGAGGAGAGAACGAGACACCGATAAACCTCCTCTAGCCTGTCCGCCACTGCTCTCCAACTGAAGGTGGACAGCATCCGCTCGCGTCCTGCCCGGCCCATCTCCTGGGCCAAATCGGGGTCCGCCAGCAGTCTGTGTATCTTCACGGCAAGGTCGGCGGGGTCCTGGGGGCGGGCGAGCAGGCCAGTCACGCCGTCTTGTACAACCTCTCTGAAACCGCCAAAATCGGTAGCCACCACCGCCGCGCCGCAAGCCATCGCCTCGCACAACGCCATCCCGAACGTCTCGTTGACGAACGAAGTGGCGACCAGCATGGCGCAAGAACGATACAGGGCAGCCAGGTCGTCCTGCTCAACCCTGCCCAGGAAGCGCACGCGGTCCGAAACGCCCAGTTGATCCGCCAGCCCTTGCAACGCATCTCGGTACGTCCCCTCGCCCGCGATCCAGAGGCAGGTGTTGGCGGGAGCCAGCATGGGGAGCGCCTTGATGAGATATTCTACGCCCTTCCAGCGCACCAGCCGCCCGACATACAGAAGGGCAGGGTTGCTTGATGTTGACGCTTCGAGGCCGTACCTAGCAAGCACAGCAGCG
Source organism: Chloroflexia bacterium (assembly GCA_038254085.1). Classification (GTDB taxonomy): domain Bacteria; phylum Chloroflexota; class Chloroflexia; order QHBQ01; family JADMIH01; genus JADMIH01. The sequence goes on from JBBSGN010000199.1 coordinate 1,756, forward strand.
TCGTTATCGCCTTCGGGCGTGAAGCGCTGGAGGTCCACGCCGTTGTAGACCACCACCGGATTGACACCGTACCGGGCGTGGACCTGGGCGGCGTTGAAGCGGCTGGCCGATACAGAAGCGTCGGCGAAGCGCACGAACAGGCGGTCGCCCGGCCAGAAGTCCTTGCCGTGGCACCCGAAGAGTAGCTTTGCCCCACTCAGTTTCGCCAGCGCGCCCACAGGCAGATCATAAGGCTTCTGGGTATGCACGATGTCGAACCGTCCCATGAGGAGGGCTGGCAGGGCAAACGGGGCCATGCTCAGTCGCTCCAACAGTTTGGTCAGCGTGTACTGGCGGCCCAGAAGGGGTACTTTGCGCCACACATCGCGGTCAATATAAGGGAAGCGGCGCACCCTCACGCCCGGTATCTCCCGAAGGAGGTGACGGCCACCGCGACCGCCGACGATTTCGACCTGGTAGTCCCGCTCGGCCAACTGCGCGGCTACCTCCCACACGAACATCTCGACTCCGCCCCAGCGCGTGGTGGTGGTCAGGTTGTAGAGGGCTATCTTCACCTGGGCTTGACCAGCATGATCTGGTAGGTGCCCTGCCACCCATACCTGTAGAGCCGATACAGCGGGTCAACAAGCCCAAGCCTTTGCAGGAGGTCGAGCAGTGCGCGCCGCCATCCACGCAGTTGGCGTATCTCGCCATGCGCGATGCGATCTTGCACCTGGTCGCGCACCCGGAAGCCGAGCGAGGAGGCCAACCTCTTGAAGCCCGCCCATGTGTAGGTGTTGAGGTCGGATAGGCCCTGGCGGTCCTGTAGAGGCCCGCCCCGCTTCGAGCGCCCGGCCAGGCTCACAATACGCTCGGCAATGGGTCGGGGCAGCCAGTTGATGGCGGGCAGGTGGTAATGGGGGTCTCGGAAGGCGTGGCGATTCGGCACAGTAGTCAGCACAAGCCCGCCAGGTTTGAGGACACGATAGATTTCGGCAAGAACTCGGCCCGCGTCCGCCACGTGCTCCAACACGTCCAGGCAGACCACGCAATCGAACTGAGCCGAGGGATAGGGCAGATGCTCGCCTGCGGCAACCACCACGAGCAAGTCAAGGCCGTAACGCTGCGCTCTGAGGCGTGCGATGCGGCAGTAATCGGGGTTATAATCCATTGCCTGTAAGCGCAAGCCGAGCGGGCCTAGTTCCCTCAACATAGCAACCGACAAACCGCCCATGCCTGCGCCGAGGTCTAGCAGACTCTTCCCGTCTACATGCTCGCCCAGCGCGCGTCGTATGTCATCCAGGTTATCCGATTGGTAGCATTCCTGCCAGATGCGCCGCTCGCGCCACGCCCCAAAGTCCTTGCGCCACGTCATGTGCGCCAACCAGGACTCGATGGCGGCGGCCAGCCTGTCCTCAAGCTGGGAATCCTGCTTCTCGCGATGGGTCGAGGCGGTCTCTTGAAGGTCTCTCATAAGCGACAAGTAGGTAGAATCGAACAGTCTCCCCATGTCATTCTGAGCGCAGCGAAGAATCTCTATCCACAGGATAGTGTTGAAGTTGGCATACCAGGCCGTAATTCAAGCTCTCGGTGAAGAGCGAGATTCTTCGCTGCGCTCAGAATGACATGGGATAGTGGCGGGTGCTGACCAGGTAGTTGCTAAGGATAGTGATTCCTCACTTCGTTCGGAATGACAAGGGAAGGAGAATAGGCTTGGACGGGACAATCGTTGCGGGATAGCGTCGCGCAAAGCAGTGCTCATTCGGCACCTGGGGCCTGGGTGTTGACCTGGGAGTTGGCGCGGAGCCAGTCGTAGGTGAAGATACCATCATGGTGGCCGTCGCCCCAGAACGGCATGATACCGTAGCGACCGATAGGCTGTACGTCTTCCAGGCGCGTCTCCTCCGGCCCCAGCACGTCAGCAGACTCGACGTGCGACAGGCGGCCCGGCATGCCCATCTCGCCTCGGCACAACGCGCATGGGCACTGCAAGCGCAACCACTTGATGGGGTAGCGCGTAGTCACGTCGTCGCTCCAATTAATCAAAAGCTCGCCGGTGGCCTCTATCGCCTCTACACCAATTGGCACGACAGGCTCGTAAGTGGACTGGTTGGTTTGCATAGTCGCTCAATTATAACATAGCAGCCCGTGTGCGTTCACAATTTACGCACTGATAAAGATTAACTCACCGCAGAGACGCAGAGGACGCGGAGGAACACAGAGAAAAACAATAGAATCTCTACGTCGTCCTCTGTGTACTCCGCGCCTCTGCGGTGAGTTAATCTTAGAAGATGTCTACCGATGCTTATACAGATAAAAACCCTGCCTGGAGGCGATCTGCTGCCAGTCGGGCGACTCCTGGAGGAGTTGGAGGGCCGATTTGCCGTCTATCTTGTTGGGGCCGAAATCTAGGGCGCTGTTGGCGGGGTCCACCAGGACGTAGTCGAGGTCAACGAAATGCCGGGACTGGCGCTGAGGGCCGAAGTTGTAGGGCGAGTACGCGGCGGGCGGGAAGTTATAGATATAGCGGCGCGGCAATAGATGGGGGGCCAGTTTGGAGCTTGCCGCCACCTTCGCGTCGGGTGGGACCATGCCGATCAGTTCACGGGCGGCCTGCACCCTGGCGGGCGGCTCAGGGAAGCGAAGGGCGCGCAAGGCAGGGTTCTTGTAAGGTATCTGTATCACTAGCGCCCACACTAGAAGCACAAGAGCGCCTATTTGGACAGCCCGCAGTGCCGTTAGATCGCGCTGCGGTTTACCCTTGCGACGGCGCATCCAGATAATTCTTAGCTTGTCCGCCCCGTAGATAGCCGCGATGAACAGGCCCGGTATCAGCAGGAGGCTGTAATGATACTGGTAACTGTACTGGGACGAACGCAGCGAGAGCAGGTTCAACGCGAGAATAGGCAGGCCCAGCACAAGCGGGCGTGGAGCAAGCAGAGGTAAAAAGGCCAGGGGAATGAGCAGTGACAGTATATAGCCTATCTTCTCGCTGGTGAACATCAGCCGAGCGACCTCGACCGGGTGGGTCACGATGTACCTGACGATCTCAGGGCCGTTGGAGCCGAGGTGGCCGTAGTAGGCGAGCTGGGGGTTGTGTCCGCAGGGCCAGCAGTCCATATAGTTCTGGCCCACCGCACCGCTTGCCCCGTTCAGCGCCCCTGGATAGGCGAAGGACGGCACGATCACGAAGGTGGCGAGCGCGAAATAGCCGAAACCTATCAGTAGCGGCGCGACCACATACGGCCAGTTTCTGCGCGTAAGTAGGCCGTACACGCCAAACATCGCCACCACCAGCGACACGTCGCTGCGGGCCAGCATAGCCAGTAGCACGCACGCTGTGAATAGCTTCCAGTTGGCCTTCTCGAAATAGTAGAAGGCGAAGAGAAGGAGCGTCACCGAGAAGAGGCGCACCTGAAACGGGTTTAGAACGCCGTGCAACAGCGTCGGGTAGAGCAAATAGAGGCTGCCCACCGCGTAGCCCGCCAACTTGCTGAGGCGGTCGCGGGCCAGCCAGTAGAGGGGGACCACGCCGAGCGACGCGCCGACTATCTGTAAGAGAAAGAGAGTGTGGGGCGACGGGATGAGCGCGTAGGCGGGCACGAACAGCATGAGCATCGGCATCCAGTCCATGCCAAACACCGAGCCGGTAAAGTTGAAGCGCGAGTCCTCCATTGGGCGGCCATGCACGGTGTTCCAGATGGCCTGCTCGAAGTCCACCTGGTCGTAACCCTGGCCGAACGTCTCGTACTTGTAGATGCTGACCGCGAAGATTGCAACCACCCACAGCACGATTGTCGCAGCTAGCAGCACCGGGGCGAGTTCCTCTAACCGCTCTAAGGCGGCGCTAAGGCGGTTCACCCTGGCCGCAGGGCGTGCGACGGTGGCACTACCGGCGCTCATCTCCACAATTCTCCATCCCTTGGGCCTCCATCCTCTGGGCTACGCACACCACAGACAGTCCAAATGGGAGGCGACCGCGCGCCAA
>JBBSGN010000200.1:0-5701 GCA_038254085.1 Chloroflexia bacterium
AAACCGCCGGTGCCGAGGTAACCCTGCCTATAGAGGGCATGACGTGCGCTTCGTGCGTGCGGCGGGTCGAGCGCGCCCTCCAAACGGTCGAGGGCGTAAGCGACGTGGGCGTGAACCTCGCCACCGAGCGGGCCACCGTCAAGTACGATCCGTCGGTAGCCTCGCTGGAGGATATGCGCGCGGCGGTAGCGAAGGCCGGCTACACCGTGCCTACGGAAGAGGCGTTCCTGCCTATAGAGGGCATGACGTGCGCTTCGTGCGTGCGTCGCGTCGAGAAGTCGCTGGCGAAGCTGCCGGGTGTGGAGAACGTGGGCGTAAACCTGGCAACCGAGCAAGCGGCGGTGCGCTTCAACCCGCTCATGGTGGGGCGCGAGGACTTTCGCAAGGCGGTTGAAAAGGCGGGTTACGCCCTGCGCGAGGAGAGCCACCCGATCCCCGGCTCGGATGCTGTAGAGGTATCGGTGGTTGATAGGGAGGCCGAGCGCCGCCTGCGAGAAGCCAACAGCCTGCGCTCGAAGTTCATCGTGAGCCTGGCTGCGGGTCTGGTGATAATGGCGGGCATGTTCTTGCCGTTGCCCTGGCCGATGCAGACACGCTACATCGCCATGTTCTTGATCGCCACGCCGGTACAGTTCTGGGCGGGCTGGCAGTTCTATAAAGGCGCGTGGATGGCCGCGCGCCACTTCACCACCAACATGAACACGCTGATAGCCGTCGGCACTTCGGCGGCCTACCTGTACAGCGTGTTCATAACCTTCTTCCCAGGCGCGGTAAGCGGCGCGGGCATAGCGCCCGAAGCCTACTACGACACCTCGACCATTATCATCGGCCTGATCCTCATGGGCCGCTACCTGGAAGCCCGTGCCAAGGGGCAAACCAGCGAGGCGATCAAGAAGCTCATGGGCCTGGCTCCTAGCACGGCTCGCGTCATCAGGGGCAGCGAAGAGATAGACCTGCCGTTGGAGCAGGTGCAGGTGGGCGACACGATCCGCGTGCGACCCGGCGACAAAGTGCCGGTGGACGGCGTGGTGCTGGAAGGCCATTCGTCGGTTGACGAGTCGATGCTGACGGGCGAGAGCCTGCCTGTCGAGAAGGGGCCGGACGATCAGGTGATAGGAGCAACCATCAACAAGACCGGGTCGTTCACCTTCCGCGCTACCCGCGTGGGCAAAGACACCGCCCTCGCACAGATCGTGCGCCTGGTCGAAGAAGCGCAAGGGTCTAAAGCGCCCATACAGCGCCTGGCCGACCAGATTTCGTCCTACTTCGTGCCCGCCGTGCTTGGGCTGGCCGCGCTTACTTTCGCCGTCTGGTTTCTGTTGGGGCCTGAGCCTCGGTTCACTTTCGCGCTGGTCTCGCTGATCGCCGTGCTGATCATAGCCTGCCCCTGCGCCCTCGGCCTCGCCACGCCGACGGCCATTATGGTAGGCACGGGTAAAGGCGCTGAGTATGGCGTGCTGATCCGAGGCGGCGAGGCGCTAGAGGGCGCGCACCGTGTGAACGCTATCGTGCTGGATAAGACCGGCACCCTCACGCGCGGTATGCCGGAGGTTACTGATCTGGTGCCCGCTAACGGCCTGGGAGAGCGCGACCTACTGCGTCTCGCGGCCAGCGCCGAGCGGGGTTCGGAGCATCCCTTGGGCGAGGCTATCGTTGGCAAGGCAACCAGCCTGGGGTTGGACCTGCCACCCGCCACCAACTTCAAAGCAGAGGCTGGGCACGGCATCGCTGCCACGGTAGACGGACACGACCTGCTGTTGGGCAACGCCCGGCTCATGGCTGATCACAAGATAGACTTGAACGGCCTGGGCGAACGTGCAGCCGTCCTGGCGCAACAGGGCAAGACGCCCATGTTCATAGCCGCCGATGGAGAGGTCGCAGGGCTGATAGCGGTAGCCGACACCCTCAAACCGGAGTCGGCGGAGGCGGTGCGCGAGTTGCAGGCGCTCGGCCTCGAAGTGTGGATGCTGACCGGCGACAACGAGGCCACCGCCCGCGCTATCGCCTCGCAGGTAGGCATCGTCAATATCATGGCCGAGGTACTGCCTGAGCAAAAGTCGGCCAAAGTCAAGCAGTTGCAATCGCAAGGCAAAGTAGTGGCTATGGTGGGCGACGGCATCAACGACGCGCCCGCCCTGGCGCAAGCCGACCTGGGCATCGCTATCGGCACCGGCGCGGACGTGGCTATGGAGGCCTCGGACATCACCCTGGTGGGCGGCGACGTGCGTGGCGTGGTGACGGCCATAGCCCTGTCGCGCCGCACGATAGGCACGATACGCCAGAACCTCTTCTGGGCGTTCGTCTACAATGTAGTGCTGATTCCGGTGGCCGCAGGCGCGCTATACCCGCTCTTTGGGCTGGTGCTAAACCCCATCATGGCGGCGGCGGCTATGGCTATGTCGAGCGTAAGCGTGGTAACTAACTCGCTGCGCCTGCGCGGTTTCACTCCACCAAAGAGCGCCCAAGAGATACTGCACCCCAGCTTGCGAAGCCGGGTCGCCGACGTAAGTTACCTGGTAGTGATAGGGCTGATTGCATTGGCAGTCGGGACGGCCTCGCTCTTCCTGTTCAGGCCAATGGCAGGCGGCATGAGCAGGGGCGCGGCTCCGGCTATGCCAGCGATGAATCCTGCTCAGTCGGCTCCGACGGTGGTGGGCATGGCGATGGGTGGTGTGGCGAACTCCGGCCTGATAGACGCCGTGCTGATCGTCTGGTTTACGCTTACAGCTGTCTCGGTGCTATATGTGGCCTGGGATGCAGTCAAGAACAACCCTGAGTTGACCGTAATGAAGTGGGGATGGGTGCTGGTGACGCTCTACACCGGGCCGGTGGGCGCGGCGCTCTACGTCTTATCATGCAAAGAGCCGAGGCCGGGCACGCACGAAGAGTTCATCAAGCCGCTCTGGAAGCAGGCTCTAGGCTCAACCATTCACTGTCTCGCGGGTGACGCCACCGGCATCATCGTGGCGGCTGCTGTCACTATGGCGCTCGGCTTCCCGATGTGGCTCGACGTAATCTCCGAGTACATATTTGGTTTCGCCTTCGGCCTGCTCATCTTCCAGTCGCTCTTCATGAAGGACATGATGGGCGGGTCGTATCTGAAGGCGGTACAGCATTCGTTCCTGCCCGAATGGCTCTCGATGAACGGCGTGATGGCAGGCATGGTGCCGGTGATGGTGATCCTGATGAGCCGCGACGCAAGCGCGATGGAACCTACCTCGCTTCGCTTCTGGGGCGTAATGTCCCTCGCTACGCTCGTGGGCATGATCATAGCCTACCCTATCAACGTCTGGTTGGTGGCAAAGGGTCTGAAGCACGGCATGGGCACAGTGCGCGCGCTTGGTGAGGGCGGGCACAGTCTGGCCGCCGAAGAAGAGCTAATCGAGGCTACCACCGGCGAGACGCCCACGCCCATCGCAACCACCTCTGAGGCCGCTTTTGCCAGCGCCTCTGAACACGGCGCGCATAGTATGAAAGGTATGTAAGGTGAACACATACCCTCACGGGAAAATAGATAAGAATATGAAGCTCCCAACCAGCGCGCATCACGCGATGAGTATGAATATGAACATGAACATGGACATGAGGTCTGGCGTTACCGGGCCGCAGATAGTGGCGGTCACTGTGCTGACTCTGCTGGCTTTGGGGGCCGGTGTGTTGATTGCCGCGCTCTTTGGCGACTTCACGATGAGCGCGAAGGAGATGAGCAACCAGGGTACAGGCGGAATGAACATGGGCGGCTCCCAGGAACCCGCTCTGGTTTCGTCGCTGCCCCAGGCGCAGATGAGCGGCCTCAGCCAGATGGACGGGTTGGTCATGCCACCCGGCATGGTCATGTCACCTGGGATGAGTATGGAAGCGATGAAAGACATGGCGGCGGTGGACCTCACCAAGATCGCCTACGCAGCGCCCTCCGATGCTCGCGGCGACCAACCCCTAACGCCCTCTATCGCGTCCGACGGAGCTAAAGTCTTCAACCTGGAAGCCTCGCTCATAAAGTGGAACATACGGCCCGGCACGCAGGTGGCCGCCTATGCCTTCAACCGGCAGGTGCCGGGGCCGCGTATTACAATCACCGAAGGAGATAAGGTACGCATCAACGTGAAGAACAGTCTGCCCGAAGCCACCACTGCGCATTGGCACGGGCTGATCGTGCCCAACGAAATGGATGGGCCAGCCAACATTACCCAAAAGCCGATTGAGCCGGGGTCCACCTATACTTACGAGTTTACCGCCCAGCAGAGCGGCACCTTCTTCTACCACTCGCACAAGGACGCCGACCGCCAGGAAGCTCTGGGGATGTACGGCGCGCTGATTATCGAGCCGAAGGCCAAGCCCGCCACACCCGCTTATGACCAAGACGTGGTCATACAGCTACAGGAGTGGACGGTGCGCGGAGGCTATACCTTCCCGGCTATGCCGATGGAGGGCTTGATGCCCAACTTCTTCACCATCAACGGCAAGGCATTCCCCGCCACCGAAACGATTAATGCCAAAGTCGGCGACAACATACGCTTCCGCTTCATCGGCACAAGCAGCGCCTTTATTCACCCGATGCATATACACGGCGGCCCGTTCAAGATAGTGGCAACGGACGGCAATCTCGTGCCGCTTGCCGCCCAAATCGAGAAGGATACGGTCAACGTCGGCCCCGGCGAACGGTATGACGTAATCTGGCCTGCCCGCCTGCCCGGCAAGTGGCTGCTGCACTGCCACATAAACCACCACACCACCAACGACAACGTCGAAGAACAGGGCGGGGGCGGCCTCACTATGGTGATCAATGTGACCCCATAGCGCCGGTGGCATGGCTAACCTGGCGGTTAGCTGCGTCGAGGTGTGGGTCGCACATGGCACAAGAGTTTTACAGATTCACAACAAGAAAGGGACCAAAAAATGTCTCAAATCACACTGAACGTACCCGATATATCCTGCGAGCATTGCGAAAAAACCGTCGTTGGCGCTCTGCAAGACCAGCCGGGCGTGAAGGCCGTCAAGGTCAACATCCCGGCCAAAACGGTCAACCTCGACTACGATGATAACTCTCTCAGCTTGCAGCAGGTCAAGGAAATCCTCGATGGGGAAGGCTATCCGGTAGCAGGCGTCAGCAGCTAAAAACAAGACGCACTCAGCGCAGAGACGCAGAGGGCGCAGAGAATCATAAAAGAATCTCTGCGTCTCTGCGCTGAGGTTATTATTTCCTGGCCCTATATACCTCCATCGCCTTCTGCACGCCTGCTCCTGCTTCAACCTCGTGTCCTTGCGAGACCAGCGTTTGCTCCAACGCCGCCAGCAATTGCAGCGCGTATTCTTGCTGTGAGCCGTAGCCCATGAGGCCCACGCGCAGTAGCTTGCCTTTTAGCGGGCCAAGCCCACCGCCCACTTCTATCCCGTGATTGTTGAGCAACGCGGACCGGATGTCTGCTTCACTGAGAGATCCGGGCAACAGGATGGCGTTGAGGGGCCAGAGGCTTATATCCTCGGTGGGCAGGAAGCTCAAGCCCATCGCCTCGACCCCCGCCCTGAACGCGACATGGTTGAGCTGGTGCCTGCGCCACCTATTCCCCAGACCCTCCTCGTTGAGCAGGCTGAGGGCAGTGTAGAGCGAATAGATAAGCGGAGCGGATATGGTATGGTGGTACTGGCGGTCATTCCAATATTTGGATAGCAGGTCGGCATCCAGGTAGAACGTCGGCACAGG
>JBBSGN010000201.1:0-5693 GCA_038254085.1 Chloroflexia bacterium
CATGGGCAGAGAAGCGTCGGTGGATCATACACTTATATAACGTCCGCATTGTTCGCCCCGAACTTTCGTAGATATACTAACATAGGTCGCCGCTAATCGTATAAAATGATATAGCACCTAACAAAAGCTAATTATGCGTTCCTTGCTTCAATTCATAATTCATAACTCATGTAGTGGAGGATAGTGAGGTTAAAACCATGACATCCAACAACCGGCTGGACGAGTTTCAAGACTACCGCAAGCGGATGAACGAGCGCATACTGGGCGCGGGCCATCTCGGCATCTACCGATTCTTCAACCTCGATACGGCGGCTTACAACGACGGTGCGCTTCCAGGCAAGACCAAAGAATTGCTTGGGTTGGTCGCCTCTGTGGTGCTGCGCTGCAACGACTGCATTGACTACCACCTGATCCAGTGCGTGTACGCCGGTTGGACCGATGAAGAGCTAACCGACGCCCTCAACGTCGCCCTGATCGTGGGCGGCAGTATCGTCATCCCTCACTTGCGCCATGCTATGGAGACGATAGACCTTATCAGCGACAAAGGACAAAAGACGAAGGATGACTAGATGACTAGATGACTAGGACGTGTCTGCTAAACGCGCATGGGGCGGTTGAGGGCCACGGTGGCGAGGTAGACGAGGGCGTGTTTGTCTTAGAGGGTGGCGATGGCGCGCCATTGCTTCAGGCGTGCGAAGCAGCGTTCGACGATATTGCGAGCACGAACGGATGGCGGACGGCAGCGTCAAGGTCAGTCCTATTAGCCTGATGTCTGTGCTGGCCCAAGCGCATCCTCCGCCCAGCACCGCCTTCCCCGCTAAACGGTTTGCGCCACGGCGTTCGCACCGGATATACTTGCCCGATGATCGCACCTTCCACATTCGCATCGCCCTGTCGAACTGCCGTTTCACCAGGTCAAGGAGACGCTCATGTGTGCTGATAAAATGCATGCCGATGAGGTGGACACCGACGTATCTCTCGTGGGCCGGTTGCTCGCGGCGCAATTCCCACAGTGGGCAGACCTTCTCATCGAGCCGGTCCACTCCGCCGGAACCGACAACGCGATCTATCGGCTCGGCGACGCCATGGCCGTGCGACTACCCCGCATCCAGGGTGCCACCGCGCAGGTGGATAAGGAGCAGCAGTGGCTGCCGAGACTTGCCCCGCTTCTACCCCTTGCCGTTCCTGTTCCCCTCGCGAAGGGGACACCCGCCGAGGGCTATCCCTGGCATTGGTCCGTCTACCGGTGGCTCGAAGGCGAGGACGCAACCATCGAGCGCATAGCCGATCTACGCCAAGCAGCGACGGAGCTGGCGCAATTCATAGCTACCATGCAACAGATCGATCCCACGGGTGGGCCGCCCCCTGGGCAGCACAACTCCTTCCGCGGTGTGCCGCTCTCCACGCGAGACGCTGAGACCCGCGCCGCAATCGCCTCCCTGGGCGGTATGCTCGACACGGACGCAGTGACCGCGGCGTGGGACGCCGCTCTCCAGGCACCAGCGTGGCACGGCCCGCCAGTCTGGATCCACGGAGACCTGTCACCTCTGAACCTGCTGGTCGAACGTGGCTGGCTCAGCGCCGTCATTGACTTCGGGTGTCTGGGTGTCGGCGATCCCGCATGCGACTTGATCGTCGGGTGGAATCTCCTCTCAGCCGAAACCCGGGACGTATTCCGCGCAGCGCTACAGGTGGATAATGCAACGTGGGCGCGGGGTCGCGGCTGGGCACTGTCCGTAGGGCTGATCGCCCTGCCCTACTACCATACGACCAACCCCGTACTCGCCGGCATAGGTCGGCGCGCAATCGCTGAAGTCCTCGCTGATCACAAGCACGGCCTATGACACCCGAGTACCGAGTAACACCTGAGCGAACCATGGAACCCATCGTCCTTCGTCCTTCGTCCTTCGTCCTTCGTCCTTCAAATCGTGTATAATAACCACGCCACGCCCCGACACCGCTTCGCGGCTGGTTGGTTATTGGCCTGAGTAAGGAGTTTTCCGTGAAACAAGCCCCTCTCGATCAGACTGTTTAGCGCGGAGACACCGGACGTGTCTCCTAGAGAGAGGAGGCACCATGCTTCAGGTACAGAACCTTCACAAGAGCTACGGCGCGGACATAGTATTGGCCGGGGCCGGCTTCATCATCAACGACCATGAGCACGTGGGGCTGATCGGGCCTAATGGGTCGGGCAAGTCCACGCTGCTACGTATTATCACCGGCGAAGAGCAACCCGACGCGGGCACGTTCGTACTTTCCCCGCGAAGCGTCACCATCGGTTATCTCCCCCAGACTTTCAGCGTGCCCGGCGACCATACGCTGGGCCAGGCCGTGGCCGGCGCGCAGGGCGAACTGGTGGGGGCCGAGCGGGCGCTTCAGCAGGCGGCTGATGCTCTTACCACTGCTGACGCCCCGGAAGAAGCAATGCAAGCCTACACCGAGGCGTTGGACCGCTTCGGGGCGTTGGGCGGTTACGAGCGCGAGCATAGGGCTGCGGCGGTGCTACAGGGATTGGGGCTGGGCGACATTGGCCCTGGCACGCCGGTTGCCACCCTCAGCGGCGGGCAGAAAACACGCCTCGGGCTGGGGACTTTGCTGCTGCGCGAGCCTGACCTGCTCCTCCTGGACGAGCCGACCAACCACCTTGACATCGAGGCGCTTGAGTGGCTGGAAGGCTTTGCGCAGGCTTATCCCGGTGCCGTGCTGATCGTGTCACACGACCGCGAGTTCCTAGACCACACGGTATCACGCATCCTCTATCTGGACCCGGACACGCGCACGATAAAGAGCTACGTGGGCAACTATAGCGACTTCGCTGGGGCCAGGGAGCGCGAGCATGAGACACATGTAGAGGCGTGGAAGCGCCAACAGGAGTACGTCGAGCGCGTAGAGCGCGACATAGGGCGGTTGAAAGGCGAAGCGGTAGCCATAGAGCGCTCGACCACGCCCCGCCAGCCGGGAGCGCGTAAGTTGGCCCGCAAGAAGGCAGGGGTTGCCAAGTCCCGCGAGCGCAAACTGGAGCGCTTTCGAGAATCGGACGAGCGAGTGGACAAGCCCCAACAGCAATGGTGGCTCAAGCTGGACTTCGGCCCGCCCTCGCCGAGCGGGCGCGCCGTGTTGCGCGTCGAGGACGTAGAGTTCGCCTATCCGGGGTGCGAGCCGTTGCTGAGAGACGTGTCGTTGGACGTTCAGTATGGCGACCGCGTGGCGTTGGTGGGACCGAACGGCGAAGGTAAGACCACGCTGCTTCGCCTGATGGAAGGGAGCCTGCAACCGCAGAGCGGCAGGGTGCGGTTGGGCGCCAACGTCAAGGTGGGGAGGCTGGCTCAGGAGCAAGAGACCCTGGACGCGAATTGGACAGTGTTGCAAACGGCCATGCACGAGCGGGGGATGCCGGAGCCGGAGATGCGGAGCTTCTTGCACTTCTTTCTGTTTAGCGGCGACGATGTGTTCCGGCGAGTGGGCGATTGCTCGCCGGGAGAAAGGAGTCGCTTGCAGCTTGCCCTGCTGGTGTTGCGCGGGTGCAACCTGCTTCTGCTCGACGAGCCTCTGAACCACCTGGATATAGAGGGGCGAGAGCATTTCCAGTCGGCGCTTGAGGCGTTCCAGGGGACGGTGATCGTGGTGGCGCACGACCGCGCTTTCCTGCACGCCTACCCTGACCGCGTGGTAGAGGTGCGCGACGGGGGTATTCGTGTCTTCGAGGGATGGTATCAAGATCAATAAGAAGCACAGGCCACTTAAGGTTCTTATTGATCAGGAATGGGGTGGCGGGTGCTCGTCCAGGTCGAGACCGACGATCTGCATAAGACGCAGGGCGTTGGTGGAGGTAGCGATACCTGGCCGGAGCTTATAATCGAACAGCATCTCCGGGCCGTCGGGGCCGGTGCGGAACGTCTCGGTGAAGTGGACGGGGTGGGCGGCGTGGTCCACGGACTCCGCTTCGGCAATGGTGAGGTCGTGGGTAGAGACAGCACCAAGAGCGCCTTGCTCAACCAAGTACATGATCACGCGGCGGGCGGCTATCTGGCGCTCGGCGGTGTTGGTGCCCTGCAGGATTTCGTCCAGCAGGTAGAAGAGCGTCCCGCCTGTGTCGTGGCAGGCGCGGGCGGCGTCTACGATCTGTTTTAAGCGAAGTAGCTCGGCCATGAAGTAGGAGACGCCACGCTCCAGCGAGTCTTCGACGCGCATACTGGTCCAGAGGGTGACGGAAGGCAGACTCAGGGCGGACGCGCAGACCGGCCCGCCAGCGCCCGCCAGCACTATATTTACCCCGATTGCCCGCAGCAACGTGGACTTGCCCGACATATTAGAGCCTGTGACCAGCAGGAATGTGCCGGGCGGACCCACCGTTACGTAGTTGACCACGCGCACACTTGCGGGCAAGAGCGGGTGGCCCAGGTCCCGCGCTTCCAGTTTGGCGGCTTGCGGGTCGAGGTTGGGAAAGGCCCAATTGGGGTTGTCGTGGGCCAGCACGGAGAGCGCAGCTAGCGCCTCGGTCTCGCCCAGGGTGTCGAGCCAGGCGCGTGCTCGTCCTCCAACCGCCGCCTGCCACCGCTCGAAGGCGTCCAGGAGATGCATGTCCCACAGGGTAAGCGCCTCGATAGGCAGATATAGGTGGGACGAGCGGGGTATGACGAGCGTGGCCAGCCTGAACAAACGGCGCATGTAGACGCTTGCCGGCTTGTCCTCGGCGGTCAGGCTCTCTTGCAAGCGCCGGAGCAGTGGGGCGTCGAATCGAGCCTGGGATAGTAGCTCAAAAGCGCCTGCATAACCGCGAAAGCCGGTCTCGCCCGATGTGGCCTGGGAGAGTACCCGGTAGATGGTGTCGCCCACTGTGAGGGTAAAAACGAAGTTGGCGGCGGCCAGGATAACCCAGAACGGGTAGGGCGTAAAGCCGAAGATTTGGGCGAGGAGGAGTAGCCACAGAACTACAATATCGGCGCGCGCTGCCCACACGATCCAACGGCGGTGGGAGAGCCACCTGCGACTTTCCGCCCAGGTGAGGAACCGCGCGGGGTCGGGCTTTTGCTCGGCGAGCAGCCTGCCGCGCAAGGCCAGTTCGTCGCGCAGGTCAATTAGGGGGGCTAGCTCGGCGACCGCTGGTTGGCGCTCGCGGACCGTTTCGGGTGGGGCGAACTCCTGGAGCCATCGGGCCAGGGCAGTCTCGCCCATTTGGGTGCTGACCGTTTCAAGGAGTTGGAAGAGGGAGGCATGGCCGAATATATCGAGGTCCGCCGCGTAGGGCGCTCCGGATTGCGCCCTAACGCTGTGGCGCAAGGGAAGCTCGTCCCAGCGCCGTTCGATCCGCTTCAGCGCTTCGTCGTTGATCGTGCGCAATTCGTCGTAGCGCCGCCGCAACCTACCCACCATGCTGTGGTAGACAGCCAGCGCAACGAACGCGCCCATGAGCGCAATGCCTAGCATCCAGAAGAGGGACGGCCCTTGCCAGACACCCCAGACGAGGCTGGCGGCGGCCAACACGAAGGTGTAGAGGCGGAGGTTGGCGATGCGCTCCCACTTGCGCGTCTCGATGTCGCAGAGGCGACGGAAGCGCTCACGACGCTCGATGTATTCTTGTTCGGGCGAGGATGTTGGGGTCTGGGCTGTCTGTGGTTGTTCGGTCAGCTGTTCAGTCTCTACGAGCATAAGAATGCCAGTATACCATGTTGGGCGATGGACGATGGCCGCTC
>JBBSGN010000202.1:0-5691 GCA_038254085.1 Chloroflexia bacterium
GGTTAGCGCATCCTGGTTCACATCGCAGGTGGTGGGGTTGCCGAACTCATCGTAGTGCCAGGGAGGGCCGTTACCGGTCCAGCCTGCGTACACGTGAGTGTTATCCGAGGTGACACTGATGTAGTCGCCTATGAAGGGGTTGCAAGAGGTGGTGGTCTGGCCGTCGGAGTTGCCATTGAAAGGGGGACTCCAGTTGCCGAAATGGTGGGCGGTGACAGACAGGCCAGTGCCGGGCGTTAGCTGCGAATAGGTGACATAGTTGATGGTGTTGGCCGGGTCGCGGGTGCGGTCGTAGTAGACTATATCAACGCGGCCATTAGGAGCAGTATGCACCCAGGGGAAGAATTGCTCGTGGTTGCTCGGCTTGAGTTGCACGGGGGCGGTCCAGGCGGTGAGGTCACTGCCGTAGGCTCGCGTGTACCACATGTTGGAGTGGCCGCTGCGCCGGTCGTTCCAGACAACGGTGAGGCGGTTGGCGGCATCCACACTGGAGGCAGGGTAGCTGGCCTCGCGGTAGTCGCTGTTGACGAGGTCGTCTAGCACGGGGTTGACCATATCGGTGACGTAGTAGTTGATGCCGAAGGACGCGCCGCCGTTGGTGGATTTGGCGATCAGGACGGTCTCATGCCCGCTGCCATGCTCGGTGTTGTCGAACGTTACGTAGACCGAACCGTCGGGGCCGACAGAGGGGATGGCGTCCTGGTTGGAGTTATTGTTATTGGTGCTGACGGTCACAGCGGGCGACCAGGTGCGTCCGTGATCGCGGGAGTAGAAGAAGGTGATGGGCGAGGGACCGCCGTTTCCATGGAACTGAGCCTGGGCAACATAGATCGAGCCGTAATAGGGGCTGCCGGGCCAAAGGTCGGCGGTGATAGCCTCGTGGTCGGGGAACTGGCCGTTGCTGCCCTTGCCATGCCCCCGGCCACCGCCCTGGCCGGGACTGGTCATTAGATGGACCGGTGCGCCCCAGGTGAGACCGCCGTCGGTGGAGATGGAGACGAAGAGGGCCACCCCGCCCTTGGGAGCGTTGGCGTTGGCGTACTGATAGCCATAGCAGGCGAAGTAGGCGTTGCCATCGGGACCGAAGGTAACAGCGGGATCACCGGCGAAGTCGTAAAGGCCGTTGCCTGGATAGGTGTTGCCGTTGTTGTCGTAGGGGGTGATGCCAGGGATGAAGCTATTGGGCGACCAGGTTGCGCCGCCATCGGTGGAACGGCTGACACCACAGCCCTCGTTGCGGTTCCAGTCGTTCCAACCGACCACCACGTTAGATGGGTTGGCCGGGTTGTGAGTGATGCTGATCTCGTTGTTGGTGACGTGATCGCGGCTGGCGTTCACGACGGGGCCGATTTGGGTGGCTGCGCCGGTCATAGTGGGGGCTGTCGCCAGCAGGCCAAAGAGGGCAAACGCGACCAATGGGACAAAGGCTTTTCGCTTGAACATGGTTCCTCCTGGACGTGCTGTAAGAGGAGGCATTTAATAACAGAATGGGCGCACTATGCCCATTCTGTTATTAAGATTGTTCCCCATACAGGGATATGATACCGTCGTGCACCCTTTGTCGATCACAGTACTCCGGCTTACGCCTGTCAGCCGGCTCGGACCAGGCGACCCTACGGCACCCAGAAGTATCTATTTACCGCTGCTTCCTTCCAGACCTGACGGGGTTCATAGGCTTCTGCCGCGTAGGACCCGATCTTCAACGCCTCTTAGCCGACGCAGTCCCACAGTGCCGGACCTCGAAAGGGAGTTCAACCCCGCTGTAGCGGATTGCGGGTGCAGGGCACCGCTAGCTCCCCGTCTAGCACGACGCTTAATGTTACGCGATTGGCAGGGGTGATGTCAAGGCGACGAAGGACGACGGTTCCACCAACAATCGGGAGTTGTCTGAGCCAGGAGGAGGAAAGACGAAGGACGAAGCCTGCTTGTTCTCCAGTAACCCCCACTAGAAGCGGTAGCGGGTCTGGCTGAACGGTTCGCCCTTGCCGAAGCCGAAAGCCGTTGTCGGAGTTACTTCGTACACCAGGGCCAGACCTCCTTCGCCGTAAAAGGCGCCGTCGCGCACTGTATAGTGCCAATCGTACTTCGAAGCGTACTTATCGGCCAGGCGTTGGAGCTTGGCTTCGTCGCTCACCTTCACAGCTTCGCCTTCAACCACCAGGTCGAGACCATCAAGGACATTACAGCCGGTTGTGACGACGCAGTGCGAATTGCCCACGAGGTTCTTAGCTTTGCGTTCACTAGGACCTGTGCAGAAGTACAACGCGCCGTCCAGCCAGACGGAGGGCAGCGGCGTGACGTGTGGGCGTCCGTCCGGACGCACTGTTGCCAGCCAGTATATTTCGGCCTTCTCCAGATGCCCGCGCGCCTCTGCCCACGGTATAGGAGTAGCACCATCGCTACTGAATTGCGGCTGCAACTCAGCCACCGGCTCCTTATCAGCCATATTAGCCATCTCTTTTCTCCTTTCGCTCAGTCGTTTTACACTCTTCTGTTCGTCCATCTGCCGGGTTGGGTTGTCGGTCAATCACTTGGCCTCTGGCATGGGTGCGTCGAGAAACGCCTCGATCATCGAGATCAGCCAATCG
Source organism: Chloroflexia bacterium (assembly GCA_038254085.1). Lineage (GTDB taxonomy): Bacteria > Chloroflexota > Chloroflexia > QHBQ01 > JADMIH01 > JADMIH01. The sequence continues at coordinate 2,589 of JBBSGN010000202.1, forward strand.
GCGCGATCCACGAGCGTAATGTGAGTGGTGCCAGGGAGCACCGCGAGCTGTGAATGCGGCAGGCCCACGACATCGCCCGCCACGCCGCCGCCGAGCAGTCGGAACATCTCTACAGCATGCTCGGGACGGATGACATCCGAATCCCCGATGATGAGTAGCGTGGGCGCCTTGATCGACTGAATAACCTCGGCCGGCCAGCCCTCAAACTCCCGATCCAGCCGCTTCACTTTTTCGATCAGCGTGGGCCAATCTTCCGGTCCAAACCACCTAGTATAGAACAAATGTACCAAATATACAAGGTCTGGGGTATCAAATTCCTGGTAGCATTAAGAGCAAGACACGAGAATTACGTATCACACCGATGATACGTGCCCTCATACGTGCCCTCAGTAGTTTCGAAAAGGACCGGAGGGTGCCGTCCCCAGCTGTGAACTGTTCACATTCTTACTATAAACGACAGACGATTCCCTAATTCACGTTCCACGCATTATTCGGTCGCCGGTCGTCCGTCAACCTGCTCGCTCTCGGGCTGCCAGGCGGGGTCTACTATACAGAGGAAAGCGAGATCGTCTTGGCCGGTATTTTGGATGTATTGGGTGGAGTTAGGCGGGATGTAGATCGTCTGACCTGGGTGTACGGGCGCGGTTTCGTCATCTATACGCATGAGGCCCTGACCGCTGAGGATATAGTAGACCTCGGAGACGGTCAGTTTATGGGGAAGGGAAGTTTCGCCTTTAGGGAGACGTGCGTGGGCGAGGCTGTAGCGAAGGTTGAGGAGCGCTTTGTCGGGGTGCAGAAGCTCGCGCAGGAGGGTGCCGTCCCCGGCTGTGAATTGTTCGCAGTCTTGCAGGTTTTTGATTAGCATGGGTTGGCCTCCGGGAAGCAGAAAGATAGCGGGATGATAGTCAAGAAAGCCAAAAGACGCCTCATTTGAAGCGTCTTCATGTCTCTAACTTCGCCCTGGGCGAAATTAAACAATCCAAAATCTAAGACCTAAAATAGAAATGGCGGAGAGGGTGGGATTCGAACCCACGACGAGTTTCCCCGTACCCGCTTTCCAGGCGAGCGCCCTAGGCCTCTAGGCGACCTCTCCGAATGCGGAATGTAGAGTGCGGAATGTGGAATGTGGAATTACTCTGTGGGAAGTAGAATGTGCCTCCGCGCTCCGCACTCTACATTCCGCATTCGTTTTTGCGGAGAGGGTGGGATTCGAACCCACGAAGGGCTTTTCACACCCTTACTCGTTTTCGAGACGAGCTCCTTCAACCGCTCGGACACCTCTCCACTTAAAAAGACCGACCTCATGGTCGGCCTATGGCGTGGCTGGAGGGGCTCGAACCCCCGACCTTTGGGTCCGCAACCCAACGCTCTATCCACTGAGCTACAGCCACACGGTTCGCTTTGCAGCGAAGATATTATACCACAAGACTGTGAGTAATGCAAAACGCTTTCCCTTGGTAAGCCTTCAGAATAAGGGTGGAGGAATTCGGAGAGTTATGGTAATGTATGAGCTATGACCCTACAAGAGGAAGTAACCCTGGTGCGAGCAGAGAACCAACTGCTCAAGGAACAGCTTGCTCAGGCCCTTGCCCGCATAGAATTGCTTGAGGCTGAGCTAGAACAGATCAAGTCGGCACCCCCTCCTTTTGCTAAGAGTGCCACTCCCAAGCGGGACAAGGCAGACAAGCCGCCTCGTCGTAAGCGTGCTCCTCAGCATAACTCCGCTCGCCCTCGTGAGATACCCACAAAGATAGTACAGCACACTCTGGATGATTGTGCTTGCCCTGACTGTGGCTACCCCTTGCGCACCCCCCAACTTGCCCATCGACGTCAGGTCATCGAGTTGCCACCTCCTCCTCCTGTGGAGATTACCGAGCACCAGGTGTTCAAGAGTTGGTGTGCAAGGTGTGGTCGATGGCATTATGCTCCCTTGGACCTGAGCGGACACGTGGTAGGGCAGGGACGGATGGGAGTGCGCATCGCATCGTTGATAGCATACCTACGCACCACCCTACGCTTGCCCGTAGAGCAGATACAGCAGTACCTGCAAATGGACCTGACCGTGCACCAGTTCGTCATCTCAAGCGGAGAGATAGTGGAGTTGATGCACCGCCTAACACAAGCCCCACCCATCAAGAGGGCAATACAAGCCCTGTATGAGCAGGTGCGTAGCAGCGAAGTTGTACATGGGGACGAGACGGGGTGGCGAGAAGAGGGACAGAACGGGTATATCTGGAGTTTCAGCACTCCACAAGGGGAGCGGTTGTATGAGTACGACCAGAGTCGAGGAGGGGCTGTAGCCAGGCGGATACTAAGCCCACAGTTCAATGGAGCGTTGGGGACTGACTTCTACTGCGGGTACAACGAGTACACAGGGGTGCATCAGCGGTGTTGGGCACATATGCTGAGAGATCTGCACAACCTGAAGAGTAAGCACCCCACCGATGAGGAGGTGCAAGGGTGGGCCAAAGGGGTACAAGCACTGTATGAGGGGGCCCAGCAGTTGTTACAGTTACAGCACGAGTTGGGACCTCCCAGCCATGATGAAGCTCCAGAAAAGCGAAGGAAGCGGGAAAGGGAAAGGGCATATGAGCAGTTAGTGGAGCAGGCACGACAACTGGGGTTGAAGTATGCCCGTTATCCGCGAGCCAGCCCGCACCCTTGCACGACACTAGCCAACAGGCTGCTGAGACATCAAGACGAACTGTTCCAATTCGTATTGGTGCCAGGGCTATCAGCAGACAACAACCTGGCGGAGCGGAGCATACGCCCGGTGGTGGTGATGCGCAAGATATCGGGTGGCACACAATCACCAAAGGGGAGCACCACGCGTATGATGCTGACCTCTCTGTTCGGCACGTGGCGAGCCAAGGGTCTGAACCCCTTCTTGGAGTGTTTGGCCTTGCTCACTCAGACCCCTCTTCCCTCTGTACCCTTAATCTGAAGGCTTACTGCCCCGGGGGGGTGCGCGCCAGCGTTTAGGCGACTTTGAGGATACGAGTTTTGGGCCAGCTTTCTTCCCATCGCTCGCTGAGCAACTCAGCCCTTAGGGTCAGTACCCCTTGTGCTCCACGCTTTCCCCAACACATGCCTGCCCCCTTCA
>JBBSGN010000203.1:0-5680 GCA_038254085.1 Chloroflexia bacterium
CTTCAACAGGTCGCTGACCATGTTTTGCAGCAGCAACTCTATAGTGCCGCGAGTGTCCTTGCCCTCGACCTCCGACGGGCTGACCTTGTACTTGTCTTCGGCGATCTTGTACAGCACCAGATCGGCCAGACCCTGGGTGTTCATCGAATCGGCTTCGGCCTCGTCCACACCGTACTGCTGAACCGCCACCTGCTTGAGGTGCTCCTTAGCGTTCTCTGCCATGCTATTGTTTCTCCTTTCAATAAACGGGTCAATAAATGGGCTAACTGTTCTCCGCCAGATAGTCCACCAGCTCGCGCACGGTGGCAAGGTCCGGTACGTCGGCGTCGTCTATAGTAACGCCGAACTCTTCCTCGATTAGAGGTATCAACTCATCGTGGTACTCTATAACGTCCGCGTTCAGGTCATCGTAGACGTTAGTATCCCAGCCTATTTCGCCTTCGTCAGCGCCGAAACTCTCTGCAAGCAGCGTGCGCACCCGCCCGTATATCTTGTCGCGCTGGGAAGCCATAACCATTCAATCTCCCTATTCCGGTCGGTGCGCCGGAGGGTCCTTGATAGCTCCCTTGCGCCCTCCCGCTTGCTGCTCAGTAGCGACGCTACCCAGCACGCCGTTGATGAAGCGGCTCGAACTATCACTGCCAAACCGCTTGGCAAGCTCCACCGCCTCGTTTATGGCCGCCTTGAGAGGCACCCTATTATCAAACAGAATCTCGAAAATTGCAAGCCTCAGTATGTTCTTGTCTATCTTCGCCATCTGGTCGAGCGGCCAGTTAGAGGCCGACCTGGCGATTATCCCGTCCAGTTCACCCCGATGCTCAAGCACGCCCTCTACAAGCGTCCTGGCAAACTCGCGGCTTGCCGGGTTTACCCCACTTGTAGGGTTGGTGTTCTCGGAAGCCGGCTCGTCCAGATTGCGGCGCAATACGTCAGCGACCGAGTGCTCGGTGGAGTCGACTTCGTAAAGGGTCTGTAATGCGATTGTGCGCGCTTGCCGCCGCGATGCTGAGGCCATACTTAAGGCGTAAAACGTAAGGAGTTCATCTTACGTTTTACGTTTTACGTGTCACTCGTTTATATCCTCTATATACACATTCACCTGGTCTGCCGATATGCCTACCATCTGGTCCAGGCTCTCGCGCACACGGCGCTGCACTGTTTGGCCGAGCCTTTTCAGATTTACGTCAGGCTCTGCGACGATGTAAACGTCAACAGACACTCCATCGTTACGCACCTGGAGGGTGACTCCTGGGGCAGCGCCCGTATTGGGCCGGTGCAGCACGCGGCTGGGCGGGCGCGACACCAGGCTCACGTCCGCCACCCCCAGCACCGACCTGGCCGTGAGGCTGGCTATCATCGCTAACACGCTTGGAGCGATACGCACCGTGCCTAGCTTGGTCTCTTGCATTGCTGTTTCCTTCGGACGTAGAGGCGGTTCGCGAACCCCCTACGGGAGATCATACGCCCTTCGGGACCTTGCCGTTGGAGCGACCGGCGTTCGCACCCGAACCGCTCGCTACCCCTACAGCGCCCGCGTCTTCGACCAGTTGCTCGGCCAGCCACTCGGTCACCAGGCCGGTGTCAACGTCCGCCGCTATAAACCTGGGGTCTTCCAGTATATGCCGGTGGAACGGCACGGTCGTGGGCAGGCCAATGATGATTAGCTCGTACAGGGCACGCTTCATGCGCTCTATGGCTTCGTGCCGGTCGTTGCCCCAGGCCATTATCTTGGCAAGGAGCGAGTCGTAGTTAGGCGGGGCGGTATAGCCCGAATAGAGATGCGAATCTACCCTAATGCCCGGCCCACCCGGCGGCAGGTAAAGCTCAATTAACCCCCCGCCCGGCATGAAGCCCCTCGACACGTCCTCGGCGTTGATGCGGCACTCGATGGCGTGGCCGTTGATCTTGATCTCCTTCTGCTTGAAAGGCAATGGCTCGCCCGCCGCCGTCAGTATCTGCCATTTCACCAGGTCTATGCCCGTTACCATCTCGGTGACGCCATGCTCGACCTGGATGCGGGTGTTCATTTCGATGAAGAAGAAGTTGTCGTTTTCGTCCAGCAGAAACTCGAACGTGCCAACGGTGCTGTATTTGATTGACTTGGCCCCTTTGACGGCGGCAGCGCCTATGCGGTCCGCAAGTCCGTCCGAGATGTTGGGTGCGGGGGCCTCTTCGAGGATTTTCTGGTGGCGACGCTGTAGCGAGCAATCGCGCGTGCCCAGATGCACTATGTTGCCGTGCTTGTCGGCCAGCACCTGCACCTCGATATGACGCGGGTGCAACAGATAACGCTCCAGGTACACATCGGGGTTGCCAAAGGCCAGCGACGCCTCGCCTCTCGCCATATTGTACGCATCTACGAGTTCATCGGCAGAGTTGACCACGCGCATACCACGCCCGCCCCCGCCACCCACCGCTTTCATCAAGAGCGGGTAGCCTATATCCTCGGCCACCACACGGGCTTGCTCAGAATTAAGAAGGCTATCTTCTGTGCCTGGGATGATAGGGAGGCCCGCCTCGCGCATTAGCTTGCGAGCCTGTACCTTGTCGGCCATCTCCTGTATCACCGGCGCGCTGGGGCCGATGAAAGCAATCCCTACTTTCTCGCATATCTCGGCTATATAGGGGTTCTCAGACAGGAAACCGTATCCAGGGTGGAGCGCGTCGCACCCGGTCATTTCGGCGGCGCTGATGATAGCGGGGATGTGCAGATAAGAGCGCGCCGGAGCCGCCGGCCCGATGCAGATCGCCTCGTCCGCCAGCCTCACCGGCAATGTATCCCTATCGGCCTCCGAGTAAGCCACCACCGCCGTAATACCTAGCTCATGGCAAGCCCGTATCACGCGCAGCGCGATCTCCCCCCGGTTGGCTACAAGTACTTTCTCAAACATAGTCGCTCAGTGCGGGTAGTCGGTAGTCAGCCGTCGGTCGTCGGTAATCACGCATCACGTTTCACGGCCTCGACCTTATGCTCCATCGAGGTCGGTTTGTCGCGGCGCTCGTCAATCTTGAGGGTGGTGCCGACGCGGAGGGCGCCCACCTCGAATATGGCCTCGTTCATCTGTTCGATGACGTTTATTATATCGCGCCTTTCGCCCTCTAGCACGGTGCCCATTGGGTTGAGCTGGTATTTTACCTCAGGGTGGTCCTTTAGCACAGCGAGCGCTGCGGCGATATACCCACTCAGGCTGGGTGTGGCCGTGCCGATGGGCGAGAATGGCACTTCTGCGATTACTTTGCCCAAGCTGTACCTCGATGTTCTCTATCAGCCCGTAAGGCATCGGCAGCAAACGCGAGAGCGGCCTTAATCGCTTCGTGGCTCAAGCGTGGATAAGCAGCAACAAGCTCATTGGGAGTCTCGCCAGCAGCTAATCTTTCCAGTATAAGCTCAACGGTAATGCGCGTACCTGCTATCACAGGCTTGCCCAGCATCACTGCAGGGTCCGATCGGATTAAGTCTTTCATCACTCTTCTATCCCTGTGTATACTAAACTAATAAGTCCTCCGATGCCAGCGTCCGCGCCTCCGCAATCCGCTTGATCAGCCCGGACATCACTTTGCCTGGGCCTATCTCCACAAACGTATCTACACCCTCGGAGGCCATGTACTGCACCGACTCGACCCAACGGACAGGGGAATAGGTCTGCTTCTCCAGTAGTGCGCGTATATCTTCAGCTGAGGTGGCCGGACGAGCAGTGACGTTTGCTACGACGGGGATTTGCGGTTCGGAGAAGGTGGTGGCAGTCAGACGCTCGGCGAACAGGTCAGACATGGGGCGCATCCAGCGCGAGTGGAAGGCCGCGCTCACCTGCAATGGTATCACGCGGCGCGCGCCTCTTTCTCTCGCCAACTCGCCCGCCTTTTCGAGCGCGTCGAGCGGGCCGCTGATCACCACCTGGCCCGGTGCGTTCAGGTTGGCGAGGTCCACATCCGCCATCTCGCACACGGCCTCTATCTCCCCATCGGGCAGGCCTATCACGGCGACCATGCCGGTCGGCTCGCCTATAGCCTCGCCCGCCTCTTGCATGAGACGGCCTCTGGCGGCAACCAGATGAAGGGCGTCTTTGAATAACAGCACGCCCGCCGCTACCAGCGCGCTGTACTCGCCGAGGCTGTGACCGGCCACGAAGTGCGCTTCGTGGAAAGTATCGGGATAGCGAAAGCGCAACGCCTGCAAGTGGGCAAGCTCAGTTACAAGGAGGGCGGGTTGGGCGTTGTTGGTCTGCTGGAGTTGGTCGGCGGGGCCGTTGAAACAGAAGTGGGAGAGGGAATAGCCGAGCGTTTCGTTGGCGGTTTGGTACAGCTCGCGCACTTCAGGGTAGGCGTCGTACAGAGCTTTGCCCATGCCCACCATCTGCGACCCCTGGCCCGGAAATACCCAGGCCACCACGCGCAGCCCTGTGGGCAGTAAATCGCCCACCCCTACCGGCCCCACTTGACGATGGCGGCGGCACTGGTCAGCCCGGCCCCGAACGCCACAAACAAGATGTTGTCCCCCGGCATGACACGGCCTCCCTCCACCGCTTCGCACAGCGCGATGGGAATGGAGGCTGCGGAGGTGTTGCCATACATATCTATATCCAGGAAGACTTTTTCGCGGTCGAGATGCAGCCGCTCGGCGATGGAGTTGATGATGCGCACGTTGGCCTGGTGGGGGATGAACAGGGCAATGTCGGCGTATTCAAGCCCGGCCTTGTCGAGCGCCTCCACAGCCGAGTCGCCCATGATCCGCACGGCGAAGCGATATACCTCTTGCCCGTTCATCTTGATGTAATGCCCGCCCTCGGCCACCGTTTTGTCGGTAGCAGGTATGGCGGCCCCGCCCGCTGGGAGCTTAATCAGATCGCCGCCCACGCCGTGCGACCCCAGCACAAAGGAGAGGAGGCCACTGGGCCGGTCAGAGGGTTGAAGGACCACCGCGCCCGCGCCGTCGCCGAACAGCACGCAGGTGGTGCGGTCTTGCCAGTCAATGAAGCGCGATAGGGCCTCGGCGGCCACCACCAGCACGGTCTTGTACGCGCCGGTCTTGATGAACTGGCTGCCCACGCTCAGGCCATATATGAAGCCGGTGCAGGCCGCCTCCAGATCGAACGCGCCCGCGTTCTCAGCGCCGATCTCGTGCTGTACCAGGCAAGCTGTGGCCGGGAAAAGAAAATCGGGGGTGGCGGTGCAGCAGATAACCAGATCAACTTGCCAGGGGGAAACGCCCGCGCTCTCTAATGCCTGGCGCGAGGCTGTGACCGCCAGGGTCGCGGTGGTTTCGCCTTCAGAGACGATGTGGCGCTGGCGGATGCCGGTGCGGCTGGTGATCCACTCGTCCGACGTTTCGACTATCTTAGCCAGGTCTTCGTTGGTCAGCACCCTTTCGGGCACCGCACTACCCCAGCCTGTTATTGCCGCATACTTAGCCACGATAGCCTCACGTTGGGACGACCGACGACGGACGACGGACGACCGACGACCGTTAGTAATCAGCCTTTAGCTACAATCGGTCGTCCGTCGTCCCATTATGCTAGTCCGAACTAGCTCGGTTGCTCTTTTGCGGCTTTCACCTGTACGACCTCGCGGCCCCGATACGTGCCACAGGTCGGGCAGACGTGGTGGGGCTGGCGTGGGTTGTGGCACTGTGGGCACTCTACAAGCTGCAACGGCTTGAGGTGCTGCTGGCTGCGGCGGTCGC
>JBBSGN010000204.1:0-5676 GCA_038254085.1 Chloroflexia bacterium
AGCACCGTTAGCCGAGTCACCCAGTATCTGGTGTGTTCTGACGTTCAACTTACCTCTGACCAAATTACCACAATCTACAGTAAACGGTGGAACGTGGAAGAGTACCATAAATCGCTCAAGCAGAACGCGTCGTTGGAGAAGTCGCCGACCCACACGGTATGCACCCAGACCAACCATCTATTTGCCTCTTTGTGTGGATACATCAAGCTTGAATTGTTGAAGCTCTCCAACCATCTCACTCAACCACTTTGCCCTAAAGAGCAGTATTTACTTGCGCGCCCTTCAGGTTGCTTTTGATGCTTTCCGCCAACTTCAGCCTGTTCATCTCGCTGCGTAAGGTGAGTTACTTATATCCCCTGTACCTGGGCAGAAAATCTTTCAATTCTGAGCGGAGATAACCGATGAACAACCTGAGTGCCGGGTGCTGGATCTGATTTCTGATACTTCCTGTGTGGTTTACGTCATGGGTAGCGAGAAAGAAACCGTGGTACTCTTGCCGAGGGTACTCTCAGCCCAGATAGCGCCCTGGTGCGCCTCGATCATCCGCTTGGCAATCGCCAACCCCAACCCGGCTCCTCCACCGGCGCGTGTCCTGGCAGGGTCGGCCCGGTAGAACCTGTCGAAAATATGGGTCAGATCGCCGGGAGCGATGCCACTGCCGGTGTCGCTCACCGATATGCGCACAGCTCGTTGCCCGCCGGGGTCCTGTGTACTCGCCCAGGCATTCAAGAGCACAATGCCCCCGGCAGGGGTGTGCCCGAGGGAATTCGCTATCAGATTACCCAGCACCTGCGAGATGCGTTGCGGGTCGGCTTCTACTTCAGGCAGGGTGGGTAGGTCGGCCACGCGAAGCTCTACCCCCTGGCTGCGCGCCTGCTGGGCGAAGGACTGTGCCGCGCTGTGGAGGAGCGACGCGGGGGCGATGCTCTGTTTGTGGAGAGGCAACTGGCTCGCGTCGGCCAGAGCAAGAAGGCGCAGGTCCTCGATCAAACGCTCAAGGAGCGCCGTTTCGTTGAGCACGGTGGCGATCTGTTCGGGCGTCGCGCTGTAGATGCCGTCTTGCATACCCTCCAACCGGCCCCGGATGATGGCGAGCGGAGTGCGTAACTCGTGAGCTACATCGGCGGTCATTTGGCGGCGCTGGCGGTCGGCGTCGGAAAGGGAGGAGGCCATTGTGTTGAACGCGCCCGCCAGGTCGTCTAACTCGCGCACAGGCGAGCGCCCAACCTTCACGCTCAAATCACCTTCTGCCATCGTGCGCGCGGCATGGGTGAGACGGGTCAGGGGTCGGGTTACTCGTCTAGAAAAGAAGGTGGCCGCGCCCAGCAGCACAGCGCAAAACGCAAGGAGCGCGCTGGCCGGCCCACGCCAATCGAATGCGCGGTTGAACCCGGAGTAAGGAGGGCCATTCGCCCGCACACCCCCTGCCGATGGAGTGCTGGTCACTTCGACCGCCCTCCAGGGCGGACCAAAGTCCTCACCGGGCACCCCCTGGGATATGCGCGTCGACAGCACGAATACCATGCCCGTGCCGCATAAACCCAGCACGATAACCGTAACAAAGGCTGTGAGCATCAGCGCAAAGAGTGATGGTCGTTTCATGGCCTCGGTGCCTTTGACATGTCTCTCTGCTCCCCATCACTCCCCATCATCGAACTCTGCTAAGCGGTAGCCGATGCCGTACACCATCTGGATGTAGCGGGGGGTGTGGGCGTCTGGTCCTTCGATCTTGCGCCGCAAGTTCTTGATGTGCGCATCAATCGTGCGGTCGTAGCCCTCGAAACTGCTATTGTACACACTCTCGACCAGTTGGGCGCGGGTGAATGGCCTGCCGGGGTGGCGTGCCAGCACCGCCAGCAGGTCGAATTCGGTGGCGGTAAGCTCTACCGGAGTGCTACCGTTACGCACTGTACGCCGCTCAAGGTCTATAGTCAGGTCGCCTGCCCGGATAGTGGGGCTGTAGATACCCTCGCCCTCGGCACGCCTCAGCACCGCGCACTCGGGCAACAAGCTCTCGCGGGCTGAAGGGCTTGGTAACATAGTCGTCGGCTCCCAACTCCAGGCCGATGAGTCGGTCAGCCTCCTCCACCCTGGCGGTCAACATGATCACGGACATGAGGTGCAAGGCGGGGTCACTGCGCAGGCTGCGGATTATGTCCAAGCCATCTATGCCGGGCAGCATCAGGTCCAGCACCATGAGATTGGGGCGCTCCAGACGGGCCAGGCGCAAGGCGACATGCCCGTTGCCCGCGGTCAACACGCGGAACCCGGCCTTTTCGAGATAGTCACGCACGATTGTGACTATACCCGACTCGTCGTCAACCACCAGGATCGTCTTTGCCACTATGGTAGGCTCCTCAAATGCAGAGTATAGAGTAGAGACCTATCTCTACTCTATACTAAACTACCTTACGGGTAAGTGACTTGACAATGATAGATTTCAAGTTGGACCGCGAGAGGTGCGTTGAGCTTTCAGTCGGGAAGCGGTGGAGCGGGAGCGGGTGACGAGATGGCTGACTACCACATCAATGGCTTGTTGGGGCGACAGTTGGGGAAGGGGCATCACCGCCTTAAGCATAGAGCGCACGTTTGCTACCGATAAGGCAGGTAGCAGGTAATACCTCCAACTCCACTCCAACTGCCGGGCTAATGCCGGGTCTCGTGCGTGCTGAGCAGACCACTCAAGCTTGGTCTGAGCAATGAACCATGTGGCAAGAACCGTCAAAGCTAGATGATGCTCCCAGGCGAGATACTTCTGCGCTTGCAACTCCCCCCAACCAACTTCTGATTTGGCATCCTGGTTGGCTCGCTCAACGACAACGAAGTAACGCATACACTTGAGCCAGGCCAATCTGTGTGGTGTAGCGTCTGGGGGAGCGTTACTCAAGGCGTAGAAGTAGACAGGGCCTTTGTCTCCCTGCCCCTTTTCTTGGCGGATTACCAGCCATTCCTGCGCTACTACTCCCTCTCTCACCGTCCACACCCGCCTCATTGCGAACGGGTCGTCCAACGTCCCACGCTCAATGTTGCGCACACCTCCATCGATGCGTTGGAAATTAGTGTCCCGAAGGCGGGCAACATCTCGCACCTTGATAGGCTCAACACCATTCACCACCCGCACATTCTTAGGAGCAGGACCGTGGCGCACCATCTCGGGTGGAGGCAATCCCACTTTTGGTTCAGCAAGATAGACATGGAGGGTGGCAGGCACATCAGCCATATATACCAGCCCAGCTTCATCGAGCTTACGACGCAACCAAGCGCTACGTCCGTACAGGTCATCACATAGCACTGCCTCAAAGGGCAAATTGCTGCCGGCAACGCGCTCTATCATGCGCCAGCCCAACTCAATTTTGGTGGCAAACTCTCGCTCGGTGGGGATACCAAGCTGCTGACGCTTCTGTTGCATCTGTGAGTTGTCGGAGTTGAACCACTCTTTGGGCAAGAAAAGTTCGCCGTCTACCCATGTCCACACTGACTCGGTGGCAAAGGCCAGGAAGGTGCCCACCTGACACATATCAATGATGCCAAGCCTTCCGTTGTGCTGCCTCCCGGCTCCAGCACTCTTGCTTCCTGCTCTCTCGTCGGCACTCTCATCCAGGATCAGCACCCCACCTGTGCTTAGTGCGAGTGCGGGCGTGGCCTTGAGTTCGTCCTGCACCTGCTCCATAACCGCTCGTCCAGACCAGGGTGAGTCAGACATGAACTGTTGCAGCCCCTGCCCATCGTTGGCGGGGTCAACTACTCGGCGGGCTATGTTGGCAAAGGTGCGGTCGTTGTCCATCGTCAGCAGCCCTCGCAGGTAAACCCAGGCGTGCGTGCTGGCATCGCGGGTGCGGGTCTTGAAGCAGGGGCGGAACCTGTCCCAAGTGCCATGCAGCCGTTCAGCCAAGCACTCTGCCGCTTCCACTGGTAAGCCCCAGCGCTCTCCATCCATAACAGCTGATTTGCTTGCATTCATACATTTCATATGCCACTTAATCTAACATTGTCAAGACACTTACTTTGCGAAAAGGTATTGACAACCGCACTGAACGGCAGTATAATCCCCATGTGAACGCTAACGTTAGCGTTCACATACGCGGCCACTATATCAAGCATGTGAGTAACTGGCGTACCGGCGGCTCACATGATAGCGCCGGCAGTCCCGTCTTAGAGGAGTTCAACCTCTGGTGCCGTCGGACTTCCGCGTAGCGGAACATGAAACGCTGTGGTTATGCTCACACAGAATATCTTCCGCCGGCACGCCGAGGTGATGGCGTAATGATATAGTGGCGACGAGCAGGGCCCCTAGCTTACAGGCAGCTTGCCTGATCAAAGGAGATAAGGAGATTGACATGTCGCGTACCCGCAATATAAGCCGCCTTCTGGTTTTGATGCTCCTAGCTGTTACCGTGCTAACCGCCTGTGGGCAAGAGTCCGCCACCCCTACCGCTCTGCAGCCGAGCGCCACAAACACCACTGCTAGCCAGGTAGAAAATACCCCCACCAGTGCTCCCGCAGCGGAGCAGCCTACAACTGCCGCTGCCACAGTTGCTGCTACCGGTGCACCAGCTACGGACGTTCCCGCTAGCGCCACGACGGGTGGCGCGGCAGGCCAGGCCACCCAGCCGGTGGCAGGCACACTCAAGGACGTACCGCGTGAGCACACACTCATTGACCTGCAGAACGGCCCCGAGAATAAATGGGCCGACTACAACAACTGGAACCCCTATTCCGTCGGCTCTCAAAACGGCTATGGTAAGAACATTATGTTCGAGCCTTTGGCCTACTACAGCGCATTCGCCGACAAAGAGATACTCTGGCTCGCCGAAAGCTACAAGTACACCTCTGATTTCAAGGGCCTGACTATCAAGATTCGCCCCAACATCACCTGGAGCGACGGCCAGCCGTTCACGGCAGACGACGTCGCCTACACGCTCGACACCCTGAAGCAACTTGGCGCCAAGGTGCAGTGGGGGTCCGATGTGCAGCAGTTCGTCTCTACGGTAAAAGCAACAGACCCCACTACCGTGGATCTCACATTCAAAGTTCCCGCGCCCCGTTTCTTCTTCTTCCTTAGCTACAAATTTGACAACGGCGTGTTCATCGTTCCCAAGCATATCTTCCAGGGACAGGACTGGACCAGCTTCACCAACTACGACCTGTCCAAGGGTTGGCCGGTCACGACGGGCCCTTACCAGGTGGTGCTCGGTTCGCCTGAGCAGAAGGTCTGGGACCGCCGTAGCGATTGGTGGGCGGTGAAGGCCGGGTTGGCCAAGGCGATGCCCGCTCCTGAGCGGCTCATCCTCCTACCCTTCGGCGACTCCGACCAGGCCGCGCAGGCGCTCTTGAGTAACCAGGCAGACCATGGCCGCGTTTCCGTGCAGAACGCCAAGGTCGTTCTCGATGGAAACCCCAAGACCACCACGCACAGTGGTAACAAGCCACCCTATGGCTACGTAGACTGGTGGCCTATGTCGCTCTACGTCAACACGAGCAAGCCGCCGTTCAATGACCCCGACGTGCGGTGGGCGTTGAGCTACATGATCGATCGCCAGCAGCTAATTGACGTCGGTCTCAATGGCGTCGGCCAGGTATCTACCCTGCCTATGCCGCCCTACCCAGGCCTCAAGCCTTACATCGACTCGGTCAGTGACCTGCTCCAGAAATACCCCACTAACGAGTTCAACCCGA
>JBBSGN010000205.1:0-5651 GCA_038254085.1 Chloroflexia bacterium
AGCATGGCTGTTATCGAGAGGCGGTTTTTCATCGGGATTACTTTGAAGGCACCCAGGGGGGCAGAAGGATAAAGAAGGTCAAGACGGCCATTATGAAGAGCATGACAAAAACGGCGCACCCCATTGTAAGCACCGCATCGGCGCGGTTGTCGTTGCGTGTTAGCTTAACGAAGCCTAGAGGCTCCGGCAGGACCGGCACGTTATACTCCACGGCATACTCAAGGTCGGGAAGCAAAGATTGATTACGCAGGGCGGGCACCAGACCAGTTAGCTCTTGCTGTATTTTATCAACATCGTTCTGGGTTATCTCGACGGTGGGCCAAACGCGACCCTTGCCTAGCTGCCCTTCCAGACTTTGAAACGCCTGCACCATGCTATAGTAGGAGCTGGCCTGGTCTTCGTCTATCGTGGACCATTGGGTGATTTGCAACTGCGCTTCCCCGTCCCGCTTTTGTATCGCCCTTTCCAGGTGGCTGACAAGGAACTCGAAAATGTTGTTATTCATCCCGCGCTTGATGGGATAGTAAGTTGCCTTTACCCCCTCCACTTGCAGCTCGCCCAGCTTGCCGTTCTGGTCGCTCACCTGCCATTTGATGGCTTCACCCGATTTACCCTCCAGGGCAACGGCCTTATCGAAATAGGCCGATTTGCTTTTACTGCTGGCTTTGAGGGCCGCTTGCTTCCCATTTTCGATTCGCGCCTTGCCTTTCTCGTCGCTCGTCCATAACGCGGGCAAATTGAGCCACAGCATACGCATAGCCCCTATGAAACCGCGGAACGTAGAAACGAGGTAATAGGCGGCAAGCACGAAGATGATGGCGATTGTCAACGTTTCGACGTTGCTACGCTGGCTGAGGGTTATGAAGAAGCGAAGCCGCCATACGATAGCGATAATTATGGCAATCGAGATGATGTTGAGCACCACATAGATAATCGCCATCCAACGCACCCGGCTAGCGTAGCGTTTAGGCGGTTGGTCAACCTGTTCACTTACCATGTCCTCGGTCAGACTCATCGGTTGTTGCTGTATGCAATTTTCGGGCCACCGGTACTCGGTACTCGCAACTCGCAACTCGCAACCATCCTTGTCCATATCCCTCGCCTCATTTAGAATAGTCCGGCATGGACATCTTCTATTACGCGGGCCTGGCGATGACGGGGTTCGGGGCGGGGCTGGTCGGGGCGTTGCTGGGGCTGGGTGGGGGCGTGTTTGTGGTGCCCGCCCTGATGCTGGTCTTCCAACTGCCCACCCTGACCGCCATCGGCACCAGCAATGTGGCGGTGGTGGCGACCTCTACGGGAGGGGCCTCCACCTACGTGCGGAACCGCTTTACCAACATCAGGTTGGCGTTGGCGCTGCTCGTTTCGACCACTGCGGCGGCTACCGCAAGCTCTTTGGTAGCATCGCTCCTTCCTGCCCAGGTATTGAGTGGCCTGTTCGCGGTGGTGATGGTCTATGTAGCGATAACGATGCTGCGAGGTGGCAGGTCAAACAAAGCTCCGGTCGAGACCGTCGCCGAAATAGACCCGAACCCGGTGTGGGACATGGATGGCGTCTACCACGATTCCGCCTCCGGCACGACTGAGCATTACCGGCCACGCAACGTGCGCGCCGGTATAAGTATCAGCGCGCTGGCTGGCGTGGTGGCCGGGCTGCTGGGCGTGGGCGGGGGGGTAGTGCAGATGCCGGTGATGAACCTGCTCATGGGCGTGCCGCTGAAAGTGGCGACCGGCACCAGCAACTTTATGATAGGGGTGACGGCCACCAGCGCCGCCTTCGTGCGCTACGCTCACGGCGACATTGACCCTCTGATAGCCGCGCCCATTGCCTTGTTCGTCTTTTTCGGAGCGAGGGCAGGAGCCTGGCTGGTGCCGCGCACCCCTAACGCCCGCCTGCGCCTGATCTTCGGCTGGGTAGCGGCCATCATAGCGGGTCTGATGGTGGTGCAGGCGCTTGGTGTATATAGAACGCCGGGGCGGTAGTCGGTAGTCGGTTATGCGTCGTTCATCGTCTACCGACTACCACATGGAGAGTGTATGGACTGGTTGGCGCTGCTCGCTTTCGCGCTGTTTGGGTTGGTGGTTGGGGGTTATGGCACGCTAATTGGCGCTGGCGGCGGCTTTATTATTGTGCCTGTGCTGCTGTTGGTGCTGCACTGGCCGCACACCGATGCGGTCGGCACGTCGCTGCTTGTGGTGACAGCCAACGCCCTGAGCGGTACGGCCTCTTACTGGCGGCAGCGGCGCATAGATGTGCGGACGGGTCTTCAGTTCGCGATGGCTACTGTGCCGGGGGCCTTTATTGGCTCGTACATAGTCAACCTGCTTACGGGGCGTGTCTTCAACCTGATCTTTGGCATCCTGCTGGTGGCCGTGTCTCTCTATCTGATGTGGCGACCTGAGAAGCGGCGCGAGCATGTGCGTATCGAGCGGCCCGCAGGCCCGGCTGGCTGGGGTTGGACGGTGCGGCACATGGTCGATTCGCGTGGCGAGGTGCACGATTTCGGCTTCTCTAAGTCGTGGGGGATTATATTAAGCTTCTTCGTGGGCTTCATGTCGAGCATACTGGGCATCGGCGGCGGGATAATCCACGTGCCCGCCCTCGTAACCCTCTTCGACTTCCCGGCGCATATCGCCACCGCCACCTCGCACTTTATACTGCCTTTCTCCACAGGCACCGGCACGATCTCCCAGCTTTTCCAGGGGCATGTGCGGCTGGCCCCCGGCCTGGCTATGGCGCTGGGGGCGATAGTGGGCGCGCAATTCGGTGGCGCACTCTCGCACCGCGTAAAAGGCCGCTGGATAGTGCGCGGCCTGGCGGCAGCGTTGACGCTTGTAGGTATACGGTTGATTATCGGTTGATAGTAGTCGGTAGTCGGTAGTCGGTAGTCGGTCGTCCATTACAGCAATCGGGGGTTATTCTGAAAGACATCAGCGTTGCGGACGCGCAAACATACAGATGGGTTGCGCTTACGCTGCAAGCGGGCATGTACTTGAGCTTCGCGGTCATGACTATGGGCCTGCTCTGGTGGTTGCTTGCGGGCATGAGCGAAGCGGGGGTGGGCGGGCAAGCGCCGGCGAAGGGGCTGCCTATCAACAGCCTGTTCTCTGAATTGGCAGCAAGCAACCCAATGGCCTTGCTCAACCTAGGCGTGCTGTTCCTGCTCGCCACGCCTGGAGCGACGCTGCTATCTGTGATCGGAAGCTACATCATCGCTCGCAACTGGCGCTATGCGGGCATGGCGGCTCTGATCGGGGTAATTCTTCTCCTGAGCCTTGCGCTCTCAATGAAGTGGATCAGGTTGTTCTAAACCGCTTGAGGCTCAAGAGGGGTATATCTTGTCAAGCGTGGGCAGGAGCTTCTCCCACGCATAGTTCTCCGACGCTCGTTTACGGGCTGCCTGCCCTAAAGAAGCCCGGCGTTGAGGATTGGACAGCAGCGATAGGGTAGCCCCGGCAAAGTCCTCTGCCGGGCGGGCGAGCAACATTTCTCTACCTTGTCGCACGTTCACCCCTTCCGCGCCCATGGGGGTCGAGACTATAGCGCAGCCCATCGCCATCGCTTGCAGCAGCTTGAGCCGCACCCCGCCACCCATCCGCATCGGCACCACATACACGGTTGCCCCGGCCACCCAGGGGCGCGGGTCGTCCACCGCTCCCGTGACTGTTATCCCTGGCACACGGGAAAGGGCCAAGACCTCACCTGTCGGGTTACGCCCCACGACGAAGAAGCAGGCTTCTGGATTCTTAGCCAGGATCAGGGGCCAGACCTCATGGGCGAACCACAGCACAGCGTCAATGTTGGGCCGGAAGTCCATGCTGCCATCGAACACTATTGCGCCTTCTGGCATCGCAATATCGGGGTAGGAAGCGTCCCTTGACCAGTACTCGGGGTCAACCCCGTTGGGCAGCACGCTTATGCGGTCTGCTACATCGGGCGCAAGGCGACACAACGCCCTATTGTCGGCCTCGGACACGGCCAGCACATGCCTGCTCGACAGGCAGACTTCTTTCTCGAACCGGCGCAAACGCCGCCACTGCACGAGCGAATAGAAGGCTTTGGGCCAGCGGCGCGGGTGGGCGGTGTCGGTGGTGAAGGCGCGGCGTTGCAGCAGGTACTCGGCGTTGTGGGCGTCATAAACCAACCGATTTTGGACTTCGGGTACCCTCTGGGTGTTTGGACTTTGGATTTTTAGTAGTTGGGCGGCCAACAGGCCATAGGGGGCCATCTCGATGCCTTCAACGTGTACGGCATCGAAGGGCGTCAAGCGGGTAAGCTTGCGTATGCGGTCCTGCATGGCCTCCGAATGCAACCGCCAGGCCATGTCGGGAAGCGGTGAGCTCAGCAGCGTGTTGAGACGAGCGATTGGTGAACGGTGGGGCGTCGGCACGACTTCGATATGCTCGCATACCCGCTCCAATTGCGACCTGTCTATCCCGCCCTGCGGCTCGCCTTGCGGCTCAAAGGTGAGCAGGGTCACCTGGTGACGCTGGGCCAGATAGAGGAGGATGTGGAGGTTGCGTATGGCGGCCCCCTGGCGCGGCGGGTCGGGCCACTGTGGGGCCAGTACGAGTATTCTCATAGGGGTTACAGTCTAAAAACTGCAAGCAACTTGGGTAAGAATATAAGCACTCCTACCACCACAGCCCCAATCGCCGTGAGCAGCACCACCCCGGCGGCCACGTCCTTGGCTACTTTCGCCAACGGGTGGTACTCGACCGTTACCAGGTCAACCAGCGCCTCTATCATGGTGTTTATCATCTCCGCGGCCAGCACCAGCACCACCATCATCGCGAATACCGCCCATTCCACCCACGTCAGGCTGAGGAATATGCCCAGCAACGCTATAGCTATAGCAATCGCCAGGTGGATTCGGAAGTTGCGCTGGGTTCGGAAGCAATACCGTAGGCCGGAGAAAGCGTAGCCGAAACTGGCAAGGAATGGATCTTGGACTTTGGGTTTCAGATTTTGGATTTTCGGTTCCGGCAGTTTCATTAATAATCCGTAATCTGGTATCCGATGCCTGACATCTGTAATCCAAAATCTAAAATCCAAAATCCAAAATCGCCTGCTGCCGGGCGTGCATCTTCTCTCGGTCGGCCTCTTCGAGGTCGTTGTAGCCGAGCAGGTGGAGAATGCCATGCACCAGCACCGTCTCTATCTCGGACGAGGCGCTGTGCCCGTAGTCTGGGGCTTGCTCGGCGGCGCGGTCGTAGGAGATGACCACTTCGCCCAGGTGTTTGGGGCGCTCCTGCGGGGTCACGAATGTGTCTTCTCCGTCCATGCCGAACGATAGCACGTCGGTCTTGTAGTCGTGCCCCAGGTACTGCTTGTTGAGCGCGTGTACTTCCTCGTCGGTAGTGACCACAATCCCCAACTCGACCGGCCCTTCAACCCCCTCGGCTTGTAACACGGTCGCCGCCAACCTGGCTAACCTATCCCCGTCCAGCAGCCCATCGTAGCGGCTCTCTATCTGCACGCTTATCGAGTACCGAGTATCGAGTGCTTCGGAGCGTAGCGACGCCTTCGGAGCGTAGCGACGCCTAAGTGGTTTGTCATTCATAGTTGTGCGTCGCCTGCTATCTCTACATGCTGTGCTTGAGGGAGCTGCGCTGTACTCTGATTGCCCAACTCGGTACTCGGTACTCGG
>JBBSGN010000206.1:0-5632 GCA_038254085.1 Chloroflexia bacterium
AATTGTTTTAGCCTGTGCTATCTACCATCTTCAACTTTCGCCAGCCGCCTGCGCGATTGTTGGCAGCAATCTGCTTGAATATGTCGGTGAGCGCCCGTGCGTTGATCTGCTGGCCCCGGTAAACGGCCACTGTTCGACCGGTTCTGTTGCCGTGTCCGCCCGTAATGATACCTTCAGTGTCGGGGACTATGCCTCCGTCATATAGAAAGATGTTTACATGGTCTTTGGCGGCGAGCAAGGCGCAGACGTTACCTTGAAGCACGAAGTACGGCTGGCGTGTGCGCTTGATGGTTTCTGTTATCTCGGGGTCGGCATCGTGGACCAGCGCGCGGACTTCACGGCAGATATCCTGCTGCCAGGCAGGAAGGGCGTCGATGTAGGCGTCGATCCGCGGATCGGTCACATATTCCGTAGACTTCGGCTCGGGTGTCATTGCAGATACCTCTTTTCTACAAAAGTGTTTCGGTGTTTCTGCGACCTGAAGCCGAGGTAACTGGTCCAGGCTCCCGCAATCGACCGTGTAGCAAAAAGAACCTGTCGTCGAGCTTGTGGGTCGCGACGTCAACGCCCTGGTCGGCCAGGCGGGCGTGCAGATCGGCGGGGTCGTAGAAGACCTTGACAATCGTGAACGTGCGTCCATCCGCGAGGGGCCGCCGCGCGTAGATGTCCGCCAGTGCTATCTGTTCATCCTCCATGGTCGGCGCGTACTCGTCAACGATAACGAGGGCCCCGCCCGGTCGTACCGCGCGAAGCACCGTTGCCAGCCAGGTGTCCAGGCGCGACGGCGGGACGTGTGACAGCCAGAAGGCGAAGAAGACGAGGTCATACTGCTCCGTCGGCTCCCAGGTGAAAAGGTCGGCGCGCAGGTAGCGCACGCGGGTATCCGCCACCTTGGCCGCGTTCAGCGCGATCATCTCCGGTGAGGCATCCACGGCGGTCACCCGCTGCGCGACGTTGAGCAGCAGGCGCGTCCAGATGCCGGTGCCACACGCCAACTCGATCACGTGCTCGAACGGCCCGAGCTGCTGCAACAGCGCAACAACGGCTGTCAGGGTCCCCTGCAGTCCGTTCCCAAGCGATGCATCATAGGTGGTGGCGCGGGCGCGGTAATAGGCGAGTTGTTCCTGCAGGACATCGTCATCGTCCTCCATAGATCCCTCCTGTACGCTGGGGTTGTATCAGAACTTGGTCAATGCGAATGTACTCCGCTTCACAGATAGACTCGTGTGCCAAGCCCCACCTATCTGTCACCCACGTTACCGCGGTAATACTGTGCCAGGGCACTGAAGGCGACCTTGGGCTCCCAGGTCATATCCGGGTAGCTTTCTCCAAATCTATCGCCGAACCCCTCCTCGTATACCTTTACGATGCCGTACGACGCCATGTCCAGGTCTTCGCGAGGCTCTCCACGGTCGCGGTGGGGCAACTGGTACTGGACGAAGGTGAACACGAACGCACTGTCGACCCCTACCTCAGTGAAGATCTCCAGCAGCTCTCGCAAATACCTGGCTTGTTCGTCTTCATCGCGGACGTAGTCACCGTCCAACCGAAGCGGTATGACGGCGTTCTTGTCCCACTCGACGATCTCGCCGCCACGAGCCCCCTTGTCGGCCGCGCCTTTGTACGTGGTGGAACCGAACTCGGTGATCGCGACCGGCTTCGCCACTGGCTTTCTCTGCATTCCCTGCGCTCCCTGCGTTCCCTGCGCGACGAGTGCACGGATGCCCTCGGGTACCGGCCAGCGACCTCAATCGACCGGTAGTTGTCGACTGAGATGATATCAAACGGCCCCCAGTCAACCCCTCCGAACGGTATAGCAGCGTACGTGATCCTCCCGCCGAACCGCTCGCGGACAACCGCCACCGCCTTGCCGAGAAAGTCGTTGACCAGGGCAGGTACCTGTGGGATCAACCCGCGCAGGCGTGGCAGGTCAGTCAGCAGTTCCATCCGGTCACCGATGGTATCGCCGGGCAGAAACCCTTTGTTCATCAAGCTTATCTCAGCGCCGGTGACAAGCACCACTTCGGCTCCCTGCCGTCGTAGCCGTTCGGCGCGCTCAGCAGAGTCGGCAAGGAGGTCGAGCATTTCCTCATGTGTCAAATCGCATGTGAATGGTGAGAACCAGACCTCTAGACCGGCCTCGACCGCGAGGCTAGAGGCGATTTCAAGCCGCTGCGGATCGCCGCCGGTTACGCGTACCGCATTACAGTGCAAATCATCGTGGATGATCTGCAACTCACGCTTGATGACCTCTATGTCGAACGGTTCGCGGCTGCTCACCCCCTTGTTGATGAAGCCGGTGTCGTAGGTAATGCCTTTGGCTCGCATGCGTCATGCCTTTCTTGCTTTTGATGCGGTGCGTTGGTGCGTTGGAAGGACTACAAACCAGCATATCAAAGAGGAAGAGTTTTGGCCATGAGACTCACCGTCGCGCAAACGACCATCTTTGCTACTTGAGTTAGCGAATCATTCTTAGTTCAGCAAGGTCAGTTACTTTGCCTTTGTGTCAGCGATATTAGGCTATGGTGTCTTAGATCAGTTTCTTCCTGCGATAGCACCGCATAGATGTTTTGATGGTAGTGGAGGTTGCTCTCCTGGTTGCCCCTATTCCCGATTGAGCGCAGCGAGCGCGTCGGCGATGCGGTAGATCTCCTGTGCCAGACGCTCCGCGGAGTCTACTCGCGCTGCCCACCCCTCGGCTAACGTGTCTGTATACCCGAGGACGGAATACATCGCCTGTAGCTGTGCTGCGAATTGGGGTTTCTCGCCATCGGGAGCATCATTTTGCAGCACGAGATACGATTCGCCGGCGAGCGCCGAGATCCAGAACATCGCCTCCCGGTGATTGCCTTCGTCGATCATCTCCTGGGTCGCTTCGACGAGATATGGCCGCAGATGAGGGCGGATTGTGAAACCGAAAGGCGTTGGTGTTTTATAGACTTCGACTGACCAGTCGAAGGCGATCACGCTCCGGTCAAGCACCGCCTGAACGTCCTCACGGCTCATGTGTGCCGACCCGAACAGCGTGAGTGCCGCCTCGTGCAGATCGGGCCGCCCTTGGGCTTCGAGCATCTCGCGCAACAGGACCAGTGTGCGCCGAGTGGTTGGGCGCTTGAGTTGAGCCACGGCGAGAAGTCCACTGAGCGCGCTGAGAAAAGCCCACACAGCATCGAGGCGTTCCCGGGGAGTAGATGCCGCTCGCATGGCGGCGAGATGCTTCTCTGCCGAGGTCTTTTCCTTCGCGCAGCGCGCCTCTATCCAGCGGCGCTGGCCATACTCAGCGGCGACTTTCCGTTGGAGCGGTGTGAGGTCCCCGGTAGGGTCGGAAAGGATTTGTGTCGTGGCCATGTTAGGGCCATGACTGGGGTTCGCCAGTATGGCTTCGGCGTCCTGGTGGGCTTTGAGGTCTATGGAGATGACCTCCAGCATGATGCCGCGGTAGAAGACCTCCACGGTGTCATCCTGCACGCCCTCTGGCAGCACCACGACTACATCCACATCACGGTACAGTGGAAAAGGCGCATTGGGAGCCAGCGCAGTGATCCCGGCCCACAGATAAGCGCCTTCAAAGTTCGGCAGGTGACGCGCATGGAGTTCCACCCACTCTCGCACGATTTCTACAACTTCTCGAACAGGCAGGACCGCGCTGGTCTCATTGCTCGCCGGGTTTGCATGTTCTGTTTCCTGCGTTGGCTCGTGCATCGGCATCAAATCTCCAGCGCCTTGCGCGCAAAGGCGATGAACTCGGATCGGCTGTTCGCAATTCGACGCTCAACAAAATAGAGGTCCCCACTGCCTACTAGTCAGAAGAGTTGGTCCACCTCATACGGCATGATACCAACATTTCGTGCTACCCTGCCCACTGCTCTGAACACCTCAACATCCTCTTTCGACCGGCTCAATCTCAGCTGCGAGAATATCTCCTTGATGTGCACGTCGGGCTTGCTGAAACTGGTAAAGCCTACCTCCTTCAGGAAATCACACGCCAGCGCGAACCCTATTCCGTCTAGCTGTCGGGCGATCTTGGTGGCAATCGGAACGCGCCCATCCTCGTCCAGATCGAACGGCTCGACCCATTTGTAAAATGCCTGTGCATCAGGGAACTGGGCGAGAAATGCAGCGCCCGATGTAACCGACCCGCAAAAGCGTCTCCACAGGCTGCGCGGGTTGTAGTTGAGTTTGCCCCTCGGTGCCAACTGCTCCCTGATGTCATCGAACAGACGCTTGCAGCCTTCCTCGCTCCGTGGGTATACCTCAGCAACTGCCGCTGGGTTGAAGCCGGAAAGGATTGGGCTCAATCTCTCTATTCCGCCAATCGAGCCGCCGATCACGTTGGGCATGCTTTGGGCGCTCTGTCCGGATCTGAGCAAGCGCTCATAGATCACAGCCAATGTCGTGGGTTTATGGGCGTCGAGAGACGGGTGCACGTGCTGATCTAAGGACTCCTCGGTCAATCCTCCCCGATCAAGAAGGTATCTCCTGGCAAGCGCATACACCCTCTCGTCAAGACCCTGCTGTCTTTCAGGTGGATTTACATCCATCATTCCTACCATTCCTAATAACGTGGCTTGCGCGAAGAGCTTGGGGCTTCAGTCAAGATGAAGCCAGCCCTGTTGCTATTACCCCGAAATCTTGTTATATTTCTTCACGTAAAGTGCCAGTACTTCTATTATGTACCGGTCCATACTTTGCGCATAAAATACTGGGCATGCGAAGCGGGGCTGCCAGCCACTTATGGGCCGCGCCGCCCTCGATCTCACATCCATTATACTCAAGAGGCTTATAACATGCCTGATGACGACGTACGCATCGAGCTTCCAAGTATCGTAGCTGAACAGTCATGCTAGCTCCGGAGTTGATATTTCCGGCGAATAAATACGGGTGATTCGGGTAAGATTCGGTACAATTGCGGCGCAAAGCACCTAATGTGTACCGAATCGCCGGAATTCGGTAGAGTAGAGCAGTACGCCGCTGGTTCCAAAGCCCTTCGCAATCCAGCAACGATATTGTCTCCGGATCAGGATGCGTGGTTGTACGCCATAGAGGGCGTCGCCCATAATTCCTAAGCGCCGCAGCGTTCAGGGTGCTCGTATCGGGAGGTGCTACATGTCCGATGGAACAACCGGATTGCGGGCCCACACGGGGGATGACAATGTGCGGATCGCGTCCTCCAACCTGGTTTATGTTTATAGGTCATTGGATACGCATAATCTTACTGAGTTGCCCGACAGGTTGGTTATGGCAATCGAGAGGTTAGCAGAGGCGCTCGAGCAGCCCCAGGAGAACCTTCTGTCTGACAATTCCGAACAGGAGAGGTCGGCACGGGACGCCGTCGTACAAGCTGCAGTTTGGTATGTTGAAGCCTATCAGGCCAGCCCAGACGAAGAGCTCCTGCCTGGAACATTCATCTTGCGAGCAGAGCACTCTTTCGATCACCTTCAGCAGGTAGTGCAAGAGTTCAAGGCACGAGGCGGACACGCAGGGAAATGAGTCTGCGGAGTTGGTGCCAAGGGTACAAGTATATACCCTCGTCGATTCACAATCTTGAATCCCTTCTTGGGATTCCGTTCCCTTTATTCATCCTTAGCCTCGCATCTGGTCCCCGAGACTGCTGAGCAAAAATATCTATATC
>JBBSGN010000207.1:0-5629 GCA_038254085.1 Chloroflexia bacterium
CGCACCTGCGCCCCTGTTTCTATCCATTCATCTGCTATCAGTACCCTGGTTCCTGGTTTTATGGCGTCTGGTCGCAGTTCAAGCGATTTTGTCTGGCCGGAGTAGTCCACGAAATGGGCAGTATCGGCTTTGATAGGGAGTTTGCCACCTTTGCGGATAGGCACGAACCCTTTTCGAGCGCGAAGGGCCAGAGCAGTGCCAAGTATGAAGCCGAGCGCATCAATGCCCACCACTACGTCAAAATCAATATCTTTGACACGAGCGCCAAGATCGTCCAATAAGGCAGAAAAAGCCTCGTAGTTTCCAAACAGAGGGGTAACGTCGTATCTTGGGCCTTCTGTTTGGGTGTCAATTAGCGCTAGATAATCGGTCATACCCTTCACGCTTTGGGCTTGATTACTTCGCCTGCACCTCGTCCACGTCCACCCTCGGCCCCAAAAAGCGAGGCTGGTCGTTGATGAGGAAGCGGAAGGCGGTGTTGAGGAGGGCCGGGTATTCGCGCGACTCGTTGTAGAAGGTGGGGTAGGGCTGGCGGTCGGCTGCCACGCCGATTGAGTTGACGCCCATAGCGTTGCAGGTGTAGAGCGCCCTGGGCAGGTGGAAGCGCTGCGTCACCACTGTGGCGTCGCTCAGGCCGAATACATCGCGGGCGCGATAGCAGCTATCCCAGGTGTTGAAGCCCGCGTAGTCTAGCACGATGTCCTCGTCGGGCACGCCCAGCTTGACCGCCGTCCTATGCATCGCCGCCACTTCGTTGTAGTTGACCGCGCTGTTGTCACCGGTCATCAGCAGCTTGTCCACCTTGCCCTCTTTGTACAGGTTCACCCCCGTCAGCACGCGGTCGTATAACATAGCCGACGGCTCGCCCGCCCGGTTGAGGCCCGCCCCGAACACCATGCCCACGTGCCGGCGCGGTATAGTCTGGTTGCCGGGCGCGTAGATAAGGCTCTCGGTCTGCGCGTCCACCCACAGCTTATAAGCTACTGTGCCCGCCGTGAAGGTGAGCAGCGCGAATGTGAGGAGAACCGCTGCCTTGCGGAAAACCCCGCCGGGCGTCATGCGCGGGGGAACAGGCCTGTAGTAAACGCGCTGATGTGCCAGCCTGCGCGTGGGAGCGGCGGTTATCGGCCCGGTAATCATGCGCCTGTCGCCTGGGCTTATCATTGCTGCTTGATCTCCTGCCAGACCTTTTCCATATCGTCCACGCTCATGCCGCGCAGTTTGCCGCCACGCTGCACTATGGCCTGCTCCATGGCGGTGAAGCGGCCCAGGAACTTGTCGTTGGCCCGCCGCAACGCTTCTTCGGCGTTGATGCCCATCCACTGCGCCAGGTTGACCAGCGAGAAGAGCAGGTCGCCTAACTCTTCGGTGCGGCTGGCGATGCTATCCTCGGCCTCCAACTCATCCAACTCCTCGCGCGCCTTATCGAACACACCCGATATGTCCGACCAGTCGAAGCCGATGCGAGCCGCCCGCACCTGCAACTGCTGGGCGCGCTCCAACGCGGGCATGGCGCGAGGCACGCTCAGGAGGAGACCCGTGCCCTCCAACCCTTGCTCTGCCGCTTGCGCCGACTCGAACTTGCGCCCGGCTCTCGCTTTCGCCTCGCGCTCGCCCGCCTTGATGACCTCCCAGTTGCGTACTACATGGTCCGCGCCCGTGACCTCTACATCGCCGAACACGTGCGGGTGCCGCCTGATTAGCTTGCTCACGATATGGCCTATCACGTCCGATAGAGTAAACTCCTCGGCGGACACGGCCAGTTGTGAATGGAACACCACCTGTAGCAACAGGTCGCCTAGCTCCTCGGCCAGCATATCCTGGTCGCCCGCGTCCATGGCATCCACCGCCTCATAAGCCTCTTCCAATAGGTGGTGCTTGATCGAGTCGTGCGTCTGCTCGCGGTCCCAGGGGCAGCCGCCAGGCCCCCTAAGGCGGCCCATGACGTAGACCAGCGAATCGAACTCGCGGGGCAGCGACAGAGGCTCTAGCGGCGGCAGGTAGACGCAGGCCAGGTGGTTGATGCCATGCCCCCGGTCTATCTCGGCAAGCGTTGTCTGTACGACCCGCTCCTCGTTGGGTACGCCCGCGTTCAGCGCCACCGTCACCGGGTGGTCGTCCGCGTAGCGTTCCATCAGGTAGAGCTTGCAGGCCGAGGCCACCCGGTCGCTATACACCTGGCACAGCAGCACCGGGTACATGGGCGACAACCCCGCCAGCGAAGGAAAGGCCGTAGGCTCGACAGGGAGAGAGTAGGGGCTGAAGAGGAAAGGCTCGGTCGAATGAGGAACGGGGAGGTCCGAACGCGGAATGTCTCCGGCCTCATTAGATTCTTTATTCCGCATTCCGAACTCCACATTCCGCATTCCGTAGCCCGCTAGCTCGGTGCCATCTACGATTTGGAGGCCTCGCTCCAGGGGGTCCAGGCCGAGGGCGGTGCAGACGGGTTCGAGGAAGGAGAGGCCCGCGACCAGGCGCACCTCTATCCCCTTCTCGGCGGCCAGCTTACGCAGGTGGCGCACCGAAGCCTCACCGATGGCGGGATGGCCGGGCACACAGTAAATGATAGGTTCGGTGTCAGAGGAGGCTAGAGCAATCAACTCCTCGGCTATGCGGCGATAAATGTCCTCGAAACGCGACTCGCTTTCGTACAAGTGGTCGAACGATAGCACGTCCAGATGGGCGGGCAGGCGCCGGGCTGTAGGGTGGGTCTTGGTACGCAGGTAAACGGAGGAGGCGGCGTCTAGGAGCGCCTTCACTTCAAGAGTGACCTGCTCCCAGGCTCCCGGCCCTAATCCCGCGACGATAATCGGTGGCATACTTTTGGCTCTTTCTAGGAGAGAGGCAAGTGCCCTGCTAAGAAAGCGGCTGTGGGATCGCTCCGGGCAGCCTGAGCAGAAGAAAAGTTGCCTCAACTGGAGGACATATTCATAATACCATCATACCGGGGATGAGGCAATTGTGGAACCGAGCGTAGTATGTATCGTTCCTCTAGACCCTATTTGTTGGCGTTGTTCGCCGGGTGCGCGCTGGCCGTCGTTGCCCCGCGCACGGCGAGCGCGCACGAGAAGTGGTTTGTTGACCCTGGCCGCTATCCGGTGCGCTGGGAGCTTCTCTTCAGCCTACCCGTAGCGGCCTCGGTTGCGGTTGCCCTGCTGGCACTGGGGGCGCTCCTCTTGCTGCGCCGTCTAGTGCGCGACCCTCTCTATCCCAACCCCCCCTGGCTACAGCCCATCAATCCCTCGATACAGGCGGTGCTTGGCATACAAACAGCGATAAGCCTGGTGTACATGGCGGTGCAGGGCTGGCTGCTGGCACCCACGCTCAACGTGGGGCAGACGACCTGGGGTCTACTCCTGCTTGGAGCGCAGCTCTTCGTAAGCTTCAGCTTTGTGACCGGCTGGTTGACGAGGCTGGGCGGAGCGGCGCTGATGGGCCTGGTGCTGGCGGCTTTCGCGCTCTTCCCCTTCGAGAGAGCTGCCGAGCAACTCATCTTCGTGGGTATCGGCGTTTATTTCCTCATCCGGGGCCGGGGCCTCTTCCTGCCCGCCACGCGCCTGGCACGGCGCTCGGCCATCTACTGGCTCCGCTACTCCGGTGTGGCGATGCCCGCCCTGCGTGTGTTCACCGGGCTGTCCGTAATGTGGCTGGCCTTCAGCGAGAAGCTGCTCAACCCGGCGCTGGCCCTGGCCTTCCTGAGAGAATACCCCAGCTTCAATTTCATGCAGCTGCTTGGCTTTAGCTGGTTTTCGGACGAGCTTTTCGTCTACGCGGCCGGGGCAGTGGAGCTGACTATAGGGCTGCTCCTCGCCGTCGGGGTATTGCCCAGGATCGTGATCCTTTTCATGTGGGTGCCTTTCAACATGACGATCCCGCTCCTCCCTCCCCAAGAACTACTCGGCCACCTTCCCATCCTCGCCGTGATGTACGCCGTTTTCCTCACAGGGGGTGCCAACTCGCTCTCCTCGGGCGAGCCGCTCTCGCGGGGCAGCCCGGCCAGGGCGGCGGTGCGGTAAAGTATGACGAGCAGGCACGCGGGACGGAGCGCAACAAGTATGAACTAGAGAAATTGTAGGAGTATCGGCATGATACACATCGGCACAAGCGGCTATAGTTACGCGGACTGGAAGGGGCCTTTCTATCCAGAGAACATCAAAGACAACGAGATGCTCCCCTTCTACGCCCAGGACTTCAAGACCACCGAGATAAACTACACCTATTACCGGATGCCGTCGGCGCGCACTCTTGCCTCGATGGCCTCCAAAGTCCCCGACGACTTTGTGTTCACCATCAAGGCGAGCAAGGAGCTTACCCACGAGCGCGAGGCCGAGGAGGGCGGAGGCACGCCCGAAAACTTCCGCCTCTTCCGCGAAGCGTTGCAACCGATGATTGACCAGGGCAAGTTCGGGGCGGTGCTGGCCCAGTTCCCCAACTCGTTCAAGCCGACGCCCGAAAACCGCGACTATCTGTCGGTCTTCCGAGAGCGCATGGGCGACCTGCCGGTGGCCGTTGAGTTCCGCAACGGTGCCTGGGTGACGGACGACACGATGGAGCTACTTCGCCAGAACGACCTCGGCTATTGCTGCGTAGACGAGCCGCACCTGGAGGGGCTGATCCCGCCCATAGCCGTCGCTACCGCACCGATAGCCTACGTGCGCTTTCATGGCCGCAACGCCCAGAAGTGGTGGCATCACGACGAAGCGTATGAGCGGTACAACTACCAGTACAAGCCCGAAGAGTTAGAGGAGTGGGTTCCCAAGATAGAGAAGCTGGACAATGCAACCAAGAACACCTTCGTCTTCACCAACAACCACTACCGGGGAGCCGCCGTCCAGACCGCCGAGCAGCTAAAAGAGCTACTCAGGAAGGCTGGAGAAACGGTTGTGTAGAACGTGAAACGTAGTCATGCAATTCGGCGTTACGTTTTACGCATCACGACCGCGCTTTCTTTCAGCACGAACCGGTGCGATGACGACCGCCTGGTGCGTAGCGTTCTTACCTCGGCGCGAGTATAGCCCACAAGCGCGCCCAGCTCGGCTACCAGGTCGGGCACGGGGACCAGCACGCCCGCGTGGGCCGACTCGCCCAGAATAAATACCAGGCTGGCTCCGGGCGCGAGACAGGGGCGGATGGCTTCCATTGCGCGCAAAAGGCCACCGAAATATTGCCGGATCATGCGACCGTAGTCCCAGCCCCAGGCGCGGTCGCTCAACTTGTCGTCAATGGCCCGGGCTATTTGCGCCACCGAGTGAACCTCTTCCACCCGCCGCCAGTCCTCAATATCCTTGTAGGTGGCTTTGGCGTCGCAAATCATCATCCGCTTGCGTAGGCCCTTTAGCTCTTCCATGCTATTCACAAAGCCGAGGAAGAATAGCTCCATACGGGTCTGCATCGTATAATCGAGGTTGTTCAGGTAGGGTGGTGAGCCTATAACCAAGTCGGCGGGGAGAAGAGGGTGCTGAAGACCACCCATCGCTCGAATATCCCCCTCGACCACGTCCGCCCGGCCCATGCGCCGCTCTAGCTTCTGCTCGCCAAGCCATTCTATATCGGCCAGCATCTTCCTTAGCCTGGTCTCAAACATCAGCATCACAGGCGCATCGTGCTTTATCTCCCGCGACCCAAAGGC
>JBBSGN010000208.1:0-5618 GCA_038254085.1 Chloroflexia bacterium
CAAGCAGGGGCAAGCGCACGTATGGCAGGCCAATCTAAACAAGGCAAATCTGCTCGCCGAGCGAGCAGATTTGCCTTGTTTTAGATTGCTTATTCCAGTACTTCGAGGTCTACTGTGGGGACACGGAGGCGACGGCCTCCGGATAGGGTAACGTCGGCCACCGGGGCCACCACGCCCGATTGTGCGGCCCTGGGGCCGACGGGAAGGCCAATCACCTGGGCGATCTGGCCTATATAGTCGGGCGAGAGGAGGCGCACCTGGGTGCCCACAGCCAGCTTCGGGCCGCTCTCTTCGAGCCACTTGATGGCGGTGGTACGAGCCAGCGGAATTATGATTTCGGGCCGCGCAAGGCCCTCTCGCAGCCGGGTGGCGCCGTCTATGGCGATCTCCTGACCGTCGTGGGAAGCAAGCAGCTCGAAGGTTTTCTCGCACATCGGTATCGAACCGAAGCCTTCGGTGATGACCAGCACAAAGTCAGGCGGTACGGGCGACGCACCTCCAGGCGGGGGAGGTGGGAAGTCCCACCCGTTGCTGGCAGCTGTGCTGGCCCCCATGCGCCACGCTGCATACCCACTGGCCCTGTTCTCGGTGCCTGGATAGCCCAGGAAAGCGGCTAGCTCGTCTGCCCTGATGCTGCCGGTAATCACTCCGCGCGCCCCCAATTCGATCATGCGGTGTAGCGCGGCGGCGGTCACGTCTGAGCCGCCCTGCACGATAGCGTAGGTTACGCGGGCGTCAATCATGTCGGGGATCAGTGGCTCGTCGTTCCCGGCCACAACTGTCTTGAGAACGCCGTGCTGCTCTCCTCCAACGCCGAAGATACCCCTGACAAGGGTGGCCGGCGTCTCGATGACCGCGCCGTAGTAGGCTATGATGTCGGTCACTATGCCCTTCAGGTGGGCCTGCACGCTCACCGGCATATCGGGCGTGGTAATCATGCCTATGCCGGTGGCCGGGTCGTAGCTGGTGAAGACGCCGGTGGCGGGCGAGCGCGACGTACGCGAGCCGATGCCGCCCTTTTGGGCCAGCGGGCTGCCCTCCTGGACCTGCGCCCCGATATTTACTACCAGTCGTTTAGCGGCGGCTGCGGGCGACATATCAAGGTCGGCGGCAATGTCCACCGGCACCGGCTCGGCGGTCAGCGTGCTTTGCGCCACCAAGTCGCCAGGCTCCACGCGCTGTCCCGTCCGCACCAGCACCTCGCCCGGCAAAGGCAGCCGCCTTTCGCGCCGCAAGAGGATGTTGGCCGCTATGGTCGGTTGGGGGATGGGATAGTAGAGGCTCATATCAACCCCCCTCACGCTCCTCGGTAATCTGCTGCGGCACCTCAGGCGGAGCGAACGGCCCGGTCAAAAACGTCTCGCCGGTCGGTACGGCGTCCAGGGCCGCCCACCAACGCCGCACGGCGGCCTGGCGGGTGTCGCTGTCCTGGGGGAGCTGTAGGGGCCGACCACGTGCGTCTATGATAAGCCCTACAAGCCCGCCTTTTACCTCCTGGCCCTGCTGGGTCTTGAGCGCCTTGCCTGGCTCCCCACTGCCCACACGGAAGCCGGGGGCGGGCCTGACGGTTAGCGTCGCGCGCTGATCGGGCCTGAGGGGTACCACCTGAATCGAGCCGTAAGGCACTTCTACCGTCTCGCTGCCTCCGCCCTGGCGCTCTACCGTGACCGTGACGGCCGGTTTATTGCCCGGCTCTCCCTGGGGTGTGCCTCGCAGCACGATGGCTGTGCCGAGCCACACCAGGCAGTCGCGGTCGAAGATGTAGGCGGCGGCCCCCAGATGGTGGCGCGCCAGGTTGCCGAGCGGCGCTATCAGCATGGTCGTGTCTACTGCTAACTCCACCGATCCCAGGCTTTCGGCCACCGGCTGCAAAGCATCCAGCATGATCAGCGCAGCCTGCCCCGGCCTCGGCGCGTGCGCCAGCAGGCCCCCTGTGCCTATGAGCAGGTCGTAACGTGGCGCGCGCCCACCGTTGTAGTCGAGTAATGAGGCGTTAGCCGCCGCCAGGCTCTCGCGCGCAAGCGCGTGCTCGATGGCGAGGTCGCGGGCCGTCTGGGGCAGTGAAAGGGGCCGAATCAGCTTGTTCAGCACCCAGTCGGCCAGTTGCTCCTGGCTCATATCGAAGGGCAGCCAACGCAGAATATTGCCCGCCCCGCGCTCGGCCAGCAGGTTGCCCAGCCCGTAAGCCAGGCCAACGTTGCCCAGCACCACCGCCTGGTCGCGGCCGGCGTTCGCCAGGAAAAGCGCAGTGGCGGTGGCCCCCACGTCGACTACTAAGGTCTCTCTTCCGTAGTGCGCGTGCAGATAACGGGCAATCAGGCGCTCGCACTCTATAGTAGGCACCACATCCCCTTCTATCCAGCGCGACAACACCGAATAGCCGGGAATCTGGGGCACCCGCTGCTCGCG
This sequence comes from Chloroflexia bacterium, assembly GCA_038254085.1. GTDB lineage: Bacteria > Chloroflexota > Chloroflexia > QHBQ01 > JADMIH01 > JADMIH01. Next base: position 2,410 of record JBBSGN010000208.1, read on the forward strand.
GTACAGGCCGGACAGCGCCTCTTGGGCGGGCTTGACCTGCTCGGTATAGAAGTCGGGCCGAAGGTTGGGCACGCTTTGCACCCGCGCCACCGGAGCCAGTATCTGCGATATGCTCTCGATTGCCGCAGGGTTGCCCGCGAAGATCACGATAGGCGTGCCGGGGGCCGCCTCGCTTACACGCGCCGCTCGCTCGGCCCTGCCAACCTGCTCGCGCGCCGCGCCCGCTACCACCTTCGCCAGCCTGACCAGTGGCGCGACCGGACCGTTGTCTACCCCGCCCGACATCAGCACGACATCGGGGGGCAGGGCCAATAGCTTGTCGGTTTGGGTCTGCAACCAGGCAGTGGCGGCGGCGCCCAGAATAGCGTCATCGCCGGCAGGCATCTGCTGCACGCCTTCATCGAGGGTGATGCGCGATACAACCTGCGTGTAGGCGCTCATGCCAACCTGCATGGCGCTCGCCTCGGATACGTCTCTGCTCACGGCGGCTACTACCAACCGCAGCGCGGGCGCGGCGCTCGATGTGGCGATGAACAGGTCCAGGCCGTTGCCATCGTACCTCTGCGGCATGAGCAGGCGGCTGTCGTCGGTGAGAGTGCGCCCCGTTATCTGCTCAAGTTCGCGCACGGCGTTATACACGCCCGCCGTCACGTCGTTGTAGGGCGCTTCGGCGGTCGTGATGGCGGACGACCTCCCGACAAAGCGATACTCGTTGCCCACCACGTCGAACATGGCTGCCCGCGTGTATAGCGATCCAATGTCCACCGCCAGCACCGCCCCCACCGTCGCCACAGTCGGTGCGCCTTCGGCATCGGAGTCGGGGGTATTAAATCTGTTTTCTTGGTCTTGTTCGTTCATAGACTCGTGAAACGTAAAACGTAATGTCTTCTCACGTTTTACGCATCATCCAACCAGATTCTCCACCAGGTTTATCAAGAACCCCAGGCGCTCTATCAGGGCGACGTAGAAGGTGGTCGCCAGGGAGCCTAGTATGGCCCCGAAAGAGAGGACCAGTACCCATCGGCCTACTGTTGATAGCGCCATGACCGGCGCTGGACGGCTGCCGTTTGGGTGCGCCCCGAACGCGAAATATGAGAGGGCGGCGATCACGCCCAGCACCAGCACTACGTTGCCCACCGCTCGCGCTATCGTCGCGGGGTCGCTGCTGGCGAAATTGACTTGGCGCATGGTATCCAGTATCTGCGGCACAATTGACCCCGCCAGCGCCCCACCCAGCGCCAACGACGCGCCGACCACCACCACCAGGTTTAGCCCGAACGATGCCGGCCACGCCCCCGGATAGGCGATCCGTATGAGCAGTAGCAGGCCCAGGGCCACCGGCACCGCCGCCAGCCACCTGTCGCCTGGCGCCGCGCCCGCCGCCGGGGCCACCACGCGAGCCACCTGGGGCGCTATCACCTGCGTCAATATAACCAGCGTCACGTAGCCGACCGACACGCCTACAAAGAGGCTCTGGGCCACCCGCCACAACGGGTTAGCCCCAATCAGATAGCTAAACACCATCAGCGTAAGCAGCCCGGCCACAATTTCGCCTGTTAGGGTTGGGTCCATCTTGTCGGGTGTTGGGTGTTAGGTATCGGGTGTTAGTGGCTCTTGCTAATCCTAACACCCGATACCTAACACCCAACGCCTACACAGTTACCTCCTAAATATTCTCCGCGTGCCCATGCTCACTATGGCGACCACTATTACCAGGGCCACCAGCAGTTGGGCCACCGATTGGGCGTTCAGCCGCGTGGTGGTCACACCGGCCATGTTGTTTTGCGCGTTTACGCCCCGGCGGGCAAGCTCCTGGGTGTATTGCAAGGCACCCGCCGGGCCGCTCACTACAGTTTTCAGGCCCGCGCCCTGCACGTTCTCATAAGGGCGGGCTAGAGGCTCAAGGCCCTGGGGCACGGCGGCCAGCAGAGGCACGTTGGTGCGCGAGGCCACCTGCTCGATCCAGTTGCGTAGCTCCGATTCGTCCGAAGCAAGGTCTATGATGAGCGCGAAGTCGCCTACACCACGCACCTTCGCAGCCTGCATGAACGGGGAGGCGTCAATTCGTTGGTTGTTTATGTAGTCAAGGGGCAGCGCCGTGCCGAAGTCGCTGACCAACGCTTTGAGGGCAGCCTCGTTACCGGGCAGGTATCCCAGTATCAGATAGTCGCGGCCATATTCGTAACCGTAATTGGTCTTTGGGTCGTTCGTTATCGCGCTCGTAATCTGTTGAGCGAAGCCCGGCCCTTGCGGCACGGTGCTAACCGTCACGAAGCGCAGGTGGCGCGACATCAGGTGGTGCATGATCGCCTGCGAAAGCAGGGTCATCTCGGCAGAACGACTAGCGTCCCAGTCGTACACAACCAGCACCGGCTTATCGGTGGGCGCTTGCTGTATCGTATTGTAAAACTGCAATACGCCGGGGGCCGCGGGCGCGTTCACGTCGCCAAAAGGTGGCTCGACTATCAGCACAAACACAAGCGCGGCCAGTATCGCTACATAGATAATGCCGTCGGGCAAGAGCCAGCGCATGGGTCTGACACGCCGCGCCTCCCGCTCTAGCTCTTCAGTCATGCCGGGTTCGAGGGCCATGACGGTAAGCGCACGCTGGGCGGCTCCGCTCGTAGGGGTTTGCACGAGGGCAGCCAGTGTCTCCACCGCGCCGGGCCTGGGTGGTCGCACCGGAACCTCACGCATGACCGGCTGGCCGAGCGTGTCCTCTGGCTGTAATATCACTTTGGTAACAGGCGTTATTCGGTCAAGCCCCGGCTTCTGCTTCTCGGCGGGGAGAGATTTGAGCCATTCGGGTAACTTTTCGCTTGACTTGGCGGCCTGAGCCAATTGGGGACTCGTTGTCTGCTCCTGGATTTCGGGGGGCACGAATGGCTCTATCCCTTCCAGATCAAGTTCCGGGGACGCCCCCGACGCCAATACCGGCTGCTCCGCACCGGGCGCAGAGGATTGCAGCGTCTCCTGGACGGTTATATCGCCCAGCCAGGGGGGCAATCCGGGCGTGCCCGTCGGTGCGGCTGCGCTCTCGGCGTTTTCCGGCTCCGAGTACGCCCAGGGCATCATATGGGCAAGCTCTTCCCCCTCGTAGGTCTCGGTAGGGGGAGGCGGGGCGGCAGCCGGTTCCAGTATGCTCACCACCCATTCGGGAGGGGCCTCGTCGGGCGCACCCGTTTCTTGGGGCGTTACTGCCTCTGTGG